>JAJYAF010000464.1 GCA_021779655.1 Pseudomonadota bacterium | reverse complement strand
CTCTATCAGACAGGTGGCGGGCTGGTATAAGGCTTTGATTTCGCGCGCGGCCGCCCCGCCAACCCCGCGCGCATACCAATCCGCGTTTTTGCGGATCGGTATTAAATCTTGATTTACCGCAATCGCCTCGTCCGGTCTTTTGTCAAGGATCGGTCTCTTGGAGGATCTGCGTCCCTTGAAGCCTGGGCCTCTTGAATTTTTCCGCTTATCCGGCCATGCCTTGCCGGCGGATCTGGAACACGCAGGAGCGGAAATGGCTGGGAGCGAGGCATCGGCGGCGGGAAATCATGGCGGCAGCTCCCATGCGGGACCACATGACGGCGCGAAGCGCGATTTCCTCAAGATTCTCACCGTTTCAACCGCCGCTGTCGGTCTGGGCGCGCTGGCCTGGCCGTTCATCGATGCGCTCAACCCCGCCGGCGGCTCGCTTGCGCTGGTCCGGCCGATCGTGAATGTCGGCGGCATCGCGGAAAATACCGCGCTGCGCTTCGTCTGGCTCGGCCAGCCCATCTATATCCGGAAGCTGACGGCGCAGCAGGTCGCCGATAATGAATTCGTGGTGCCGGCAACGCTGCCGGACCCGGCCGGCTTCGATCAGCGGGTGAAGCCCGGCTATGAGAATTTCGCGGTCGTCGTGGGCCTGAATACCGGTATCGTCTGCGAGCTGACGGGCAACGATCCCGCCGATCCGCGCGGGCCGTTCGATGGCTGGCTATGCCCATGCGATGGCAGTGTTTACGACCCGCTGGGGCGGGTGCGCGGGGGGCCGGCAAGGAAGAATTTGGCGATACCGCGCTTTACATTCCTCAACGATACCCAAATCCAGTTCGGTTAAGCGGAGTTTCCAAAATCATGGCCACCGAGCAAGCCTCCCGTTCCTGGCTGGAAAACCGGCTGCCTGCATGTGCCGCCTGGCGCGCCGTGTTTTCCGATTACCGGAGCCCGCGCGAGCAGCCTTATCTCGCCACGCTGCCCGCGCTGATCCTTGGCACGGCGGTTCTGCTGGCGCTGACCGGCCTGGTGCTGGGCATATATTACGTCGCGCAAGGCGGGGACGCCTATAATTCCATCCAGTATATCCGCCGCGGCGTGAATTTCGGCTGGCTTCTGCAATCGCTGCACGCGAGCGGCGCCACCATGATTCTCGCCGCCGCCTATCTGATGCTGTTCCGTGGCATCCTAACCGGCGAATACCGGGGCGCCTATGATCTCGCCTGGTTCTTCAAGCTCAACCTGTTCATCCTGCTGCTGCTCGCCGGCTGGTTCGGCTATGTGCTGACCGACGGCGCGGTGAGCGCCTGGAGCCTCCAGGACACGGCGCTTGCCGGCCTGCGCCTGGCGGGCCTGGGCGGCCTGATCGCCGGCTGGGTGTTCGGCGGGCCGGCGGGGGCGGGCACGCTTGGCCGCATGGCGGTGTTTCATGGCGTGTTCGGACTGCTGATTCTCCTGGCCGCCCTGGCCGTGATCGGTGCGAACCGGCTGGCCGCCGCGGCGCCGGGGCATCGCACGGTGGCGTTCCATCCCTATTACACGGCGCAGCATTTCGTGGCCTTCGTGGTCTTCGCGCTGATCTTCGCGGTGATCCTGTTCTTCCTGCCGCATCTGGGCGAAAATCTCCTGAATCTCGCCCCCGCCAACCCGCTTGTGGTCCCCACGGCGCTCACGCCGCCCTGGTATCTGCTGCCGTTCTCGGCGCTGAGCGGCGTGCTGCCGGGCGGCTATGGCGGCATTATCGCCGTGGTCGCCGCGCTGGCCGTGCTGTACGCCCTTCCCTGGCTGGACCGAACCCCGGCTGGCCGGCCGCCTCGCGCACTGCATAAATTCTTCGTCTGGGTGCTGGCGGCGGACGTGATCGCGCTGGCCCTTACCGCCACGCCGGGGGCCGGATCGGCCCTGCTGAGCGGCCTGTTCGTCGCCTGGTATTTCGTGCATTTCCTGATCATAACGCCGCTTACCACGGGAGGCGTTTGATGCGCCGGCTTCTGCTTGCCGCCATCGCGGCCTTCGGGATTTCGGGCCACCATGCGCGGGCGGAGGATAGCCTCTCGCCGCCGCGCTGGTCGTCCGATGCCACTTTCGGCGGTTATGACAAGGCGGCCTTGCAGCGCGGCTATCTGGTGTACCAGACGGTCTGCGCGAGCTGCCACAGCATGAACGCGCTCCACTACCGGGACCTGACAGCGCTTGGGTTCGATCCGGCGCAGGTCGCGGCGCTGGCCTCCGACGTGAAGCTGGCAAACGGGCCGGCCACGATGGACAGCGCTTTCAAGAACCCCTACCCCGATGCCGGCGCCGCCGCGGCGGCTTTCGGCGGGGCGCTGCCGCCCGATCTTTCCAGCTTCGCCGCCACGCACCGGCATGGCGCGCGCTATATCTTCGACCTGCTGACCGGTTATGCCAGCGCTCCGGCCGATATCACCCTGTTGCCGAGCCATTTCTATAACACGGCCTTCCCCGGCGGTCAGATCGCCATGCCGCCGCCGCTCAAGGACGATCAGGTCGCCTATGCCGACGGGGTGAAGCCCACGGCGGCGCAGGAAGCCTCGGACGTGGCGGCGTTTCTGAGCTGGGCAGCCGATCCCAACCTGGACGCGCGCAAGGAGATCGGTTTGCGGATGGTGCTGTTTCTGATTTTCCTCACCTTCCTGGCGATTGCCACCAAGCGGCGAATCTGGCGCGAGGCGCCTTATACCAGCCCGCCTTAGCCCCACGTTTTCGCGTTCAGCGGCGGGTTGATATCCGTTTTTTTATCTTGCCGCCGGCCCGGTTTCCGGCGCGATGTTCATCAGGCGCGCCCCCGCCGCCACCGTTTCCCCGGCCCGGCATAAAACCTCCGCCACCGTGCCGCTCGTCGGCGCGGCGAGCGAGGTGAATAATTTCATCGATTCCAGCACCAGCACGGTCTGCCCTGCTTCCAG
>JAJYAF010000463.1 GCA_021779655.1 Pseudomonadota bacterium | reverse complement strand
TTCCTTGCTCCCAAAGCATCGTGACCTCCAGATCGTCCAACCGGACGTCCATGAATCACAGATCGAACCCGTTTCGGAAGACCCGATTCCAGCCAAGGTGGAAATGCTCTAGATGTCGGAAAAGGAACGGCCATAGGTAAGCCAAGATCGCCATCCAGGATGTGATGCGACCCGCTTTTTTTAGAAGTGCAATATCCGCTTTCGGGAAATTCGATGAATTGGACAAACGGCCGCCCTTGGCGCTAACCGGGCCTTGCGTTGACTTTCGGGGCCTCGCGGATTAACCCCCTGCGCACCTGACCATGAGGCGGCGTAGCTCAGCGGTAGAGCAGGGGAATCATAATCCCTTGGTCGGCGGTTCAAATCCGTCCGCCGCTACCAGCTTTTCCTTGATTAAATCAGCTACTTAAGTCGAAAACCCCCTCTCCGGAGGGGGTTTTCTTGGCGCATTTGCTTGTGACAAAACCAAAGCAACTTCAGCGGCTTCCAGGGGGTTTAGCTATGGACATATTTGCGAAACGTCGCGATTCTATGTCATCAAGGCAGAGATGACGTTTGGCAAAAGAATTGTCATGGAAAACGCCATTAAGCCTGCTTAGCTGAGGGCTGCCAGGGCCTTTAGGACGCTGGCCTAAGGCCTAGTTCCGCTAGACGGATTTCCATGGCCTGCTCGGAAACATCAAATGCGCGAGCGAGCCTGCTCAGGTCTTCCGCGCCGGCGTTCCAGGCTACACGCACAAGCTTAGCCGGCATCAGAATTTGGGCCGCAAACCGATTGGCCTCCCGCTCCTTCTCGTCTCCGAGCCGGCTGCGATACATCTGGTTGTCGGTCAGCTCTCCATCCAAGAATTCCCGATGCAACACAAAATGCGCGATTTCGTGCGCCAGAGTGAACCGCCTTCGCTTTTCGGAATGTTTTCCATTGATATCAATGCGATAGCGATTTCCTGCCGCCCCTTGCAGTCGCGCGATCTGACCGGATATGTCATTTGGAAGATTGGCCGACATGTCGACCTCCAAGTCTAAAGCCGCAGCCATCCGCTCAAGTGCAACAGGCGCGCGATCAACGAAATCCGCCACAATCTCCATTGCGGGCCGATAATCCTGACGGGGCCGTTCAATAGGAAGAGCGTGGTTCATGATATCTGGTCCTGGTAAGCGGCAGAAATGTCTGTGTTGGCGGCGTCAGATACCTTCATATAAGCGGCAATTTCGCGGTTCGCTACATTTTCTGCGATCCTACGGGCCTCAGTCTCAGCAGCTGAGACTGAGGCTTTTTTTATATCCCTGTACCCCCACCATGCAATCAAGGCAATGACAACGGCGACCCCGGTCAAAATCAAGGCAGCCGCCCCGAGGGTCAGAGTCATTACGTCCACCAGGCTCCATGGTGCTGGCGGTGCCGAGGAAACAGTCATTACGGATAAATTACGCCGCACCAGTGATTTGGCAAAGCGAATTTATATACCGCACGCGCGCGTGGCTCAACGAGAACCTTTGCCCCGTTCCGTAACCGTAAGTTCGGCGCGGCGCTCGGGCACCTCGACGCCAGCCCGCACCAGAGCGGACATGGCTCGCGCATCGCCCCATCGCTCTCCTCTTAGCGCAGGCTGGCGCAGAAGGCGGCGATGCGACCGCAGGCCAGCCGCAGCGTTTGTTCCGCCGTCGCCGTGCTGATGCGGATATGGGGGCTCATGGCAAAGGCCGCCCCCTGCACGGTTGCCACATGGGCTTCCATTAGAAGCGCCATCGCGAAATCCGCATCGTTTCCGATCCGGGTTCCCGCCGGCGTAACCCGGCCGATGAAGGCCGAAATGTCGGGGAAGACATAGAATGCGCCCTCCGGCTTGCGGCATGCCATGCCGGGAATGGCGTTCAGGGCGGCCAGGACGAGATCGCGCCGCTGGCGATAGGCCCCGGCGCGCTCGGCCAGGAAATCCTGCGGCCCGTCCAGCGCCGCGACCGCCGCTGCCTGGGCGATGCTGCAAACCCCGGAGGTTGCCGCCGCCTGCACCACGGTCATGGCCCGGATCAGCGGCGCGGGACCGGCGCAGAACCCGACCCGCCAGCCCGTCATCGCATAGGATTTGGAGACGCCCGTCAGCGTTATGATGCGTTCCGCCAAATCCTCGGCCACGGCCGCCAGCGTCGCGTAGCGGAAACCGTCGAACAACAGATGCTCGTAGATGTCGTCGGACAGCACGGCGAGTTGCGGAAAGCGCCGCAGCACCGCCGCGATTTTTTCGAGGTGCGCGGCATCGCACGCCGCGCCGGAAGGGTTGGACGGATAATTCAGAATCAGCAGCCGGCTGCGCGGCGTTATCGCGGCGGCCAGCGCCTCCGGACGCAGCACGAATCCGTCCGCCTGCGGGCAGGCGATGAACACCGGCATCCCGCCGGCGAAGCGCACCGTCTGCTCATACCCGGCCCAGGCGGGCGCGGGGATGATGACTTCATCGCCAGGGTCGATGAGCGACATCACGGCGTTGAAGATCCCCTGCTTGCCGCCATTGGTGATAAGAATATTTTCCTCGGCGAGGGCAAGCTTCTGGTCGCGCGCGTATTTCCGCCGGACGGCGGCTTTCAGTGCCTCGGTTCCCGCCAGCGGGGGATATTTCGTCTCGCCGCGCAAGGCCGCCGCGTGCGCGGCCGCCACCACATGCGGCGGGGTGGGGAAATCCGGCTCACCCAGGGCAAGGGAGATCACATCATGGCCGGCCGCGCGCAGCGCCCGCGCTTTTGCCGCCATGGCAAAAGTCGCCGCAAGCCCGGTGGTTGTCACCCGCGCGGAAAGTTTCATGCGGGCTTCCTGCCATCGCCGTTGCGGCCAGGCAATCGTGCCGCTGGACATATCGGGCGAAACCGCGGCTCTAGATCGTTCGCGTGCCCCTGGCGATGGCGGCAACGCCGGTGCGGGAGACTTCG
>JAJYAF010000462.1 GCA_021779655.1 Pseudomonadota bacterium | reverse complement strand
GGCGACGTCGCGGCCCGGCTGGGCGGCGATGAGTTTGCGATCATCCTGAACACCGGGGATATTGACGAGGTGACGGCGATCGCGCGGCGGCTGATCGAGCGGATCGGCCGGCCCTACCATTTTGACGGGAAAATGCTGGAAATCGGCGTCAGCGTCGGCATCACGATGGCGCCCAAGGACGGCAACACACCCGCCGTGCTGATGAAAAACGCCGATCTCGCCCTCTACCGCGCCAAGGCGGACGGCCGGGGCACCTGGCGGTTCTACGACCTGCGGATGGATGAGCGCGTGAAGGACCTCCGCTCGCTGCAAACCGATCTGCGGCAGGCGCTGCCGCGCGGTGAATTCTACCTCCATTTCCAGCCGATCATCGATCTGACGAGCAAACGGATCGTCTGTGCCGAGGCGCTTTTGCGCTGGCACCACCCTGTGCGCGGCCAGCTTCCGCCCGCCGAGTTCATTCCCCTGGCGGAGACTTCCGGGCTGATCGGGCCGATCGGGGCGTGGGTGCTGCGCCAGGCCTGCGCGACGGCGGCGCGCTGGCCCGACAGCGTGCATGTGGCGGTGAACCTCTCACCACTGCAATTCCGCGACCAAGGGATTTCAGCCGATGTGGGCCATGCGCTGGCCGAAAGCGGTCTGGCCCCTGAAAGGCTGGAACTTGAAATCACCGAAACCACGCTCTTGGAAACCAGCGCCCAGAACAGCCAGACGCTGACGGAACTGCATCGGCGTGGCATTCGCATCGCGCTCGATGATTTCGGCACCGGCTATTCCAGCCTCGTCTATCTCCGGCGTTTCCCCTTCGACAAGCTCAAGATCGACCGGTCCTTCGTCCGCGATCTGGGCCAGGACCGGGACAGCGCCGCGATCACGGCCGCGATTCTCGGGCTGGCGCGAAATCTCGACCTGACGGTCACCGCCGAGGGCGTGGAGACCGAGGAGCAGGCGCGGTTCCTGATCGAACATGGCTGCACCCAGGCGCAGGGCTTCCTGTTCCATCGGCCGCTTAGCGGCGAGCAGATGAGCGAGTTGCTCGGCGCGCGCCCGGCTCC
The DNA here is from genome assembly GCA_021779655.1 of Pseudomonadota bacterium. The sequence continues at coordinate 1,881 of JAJYAF010000462.1, read as the reverse complement.
GGCCGCGCACGACGTGCAGCCGGCCGCCGGATAACGGATAAGCCGGTTTCCACCGCCGGGCTGAGCGGCTATTCTCGCGCGCATGATGAGCAGCATGCCGGAGGCGGCGGCAGGGGCGAGCCCGGCGATGGCGCAATGGTTCGCGATCAAGGCCGAACACCCGCGGGCGCTGCTGTTCTTCCGCATGGGCGATTTTTACGAATTGTTCTTCGAGGACGCGCGGGCGGCCGCGGCGGCGCTGGATATCGCACTCACCGCCCGGGGCGCACACCAGGGTGCGCCGGTCCCGATGTGCGGCGTGCCGGTGGCGCAGGCGGAGCTGTATCTTGCCCGGCTGATCCGGCGCGGCTTCCGGGTGGCGATCGTCGAGCAGACGGAGGACCCGGCGGCCCGGGCGCGCGGCGCGAAAGGCCCGCTCGCGCGCGCCGTGGTCCGGCTGGTCACGCCCGGGACGCTGACCGAGGAGGCGCTGCTGGAAGCCGGGCAGGCAAATTTCCTGGCCGCGATCGCCATGACGAAAACCGGCCTCGGACTCGCCTGGCTGGATATTTCCACGGGAATTTTCGAAACCGAATCCTGCATGGCGCCCGCGCTGCCGGCGCTGCTGGGCAGGATCGATCCGGCCGAGATCCTGGCTCCGCCGGAGCTTGAGCTTGGCGGCTTCGCCGCGCGGCGGGTCAGCCCCGAAGGTCTGGCGATGCCGCTTTCCGGCGATGCGGCAGCGGCGCGCCGGGCGCTGGCCGAGGCGTTCGGTGTGCGCAGCCTGGATGCCTTCGGCGCGTTCAGCGACGCCGAGGCCCTGGCCGCCGCCACCGCCCTTGCCTATGTGCGGGCGACGCAGATGGGGGCGATGCCGCGCCTCTCCCGCCCGGCGGCGATGGGCCAGGCCGGGCTGCTGGCAATGGACGCGGCGACCCGCGCGAGCCTTGAAATTCTGCGCGCCCGCAACGGTGGCGAGGCGGGCGCGCTGCTGGACGCGGTGAAAAGAACCGTGAGTGCGGCGGGCGCGCGCAAGCTCGCTTCCTGGCTCACCGCGCCCATTACCGATCTGGCCGAACTCGAAGCCCGTCAGACCGCCTGGCTCGCCCTGCGGGACGATCCGCGGAGTCTCGAACGGGTGCGCGGCGCGTTGCGGGGCGCGCCGGACCTGGTCCGCGCGCTTGGGCGGATCGCACTCAACCGTGGCGGCCCGCGCGATCTGGCGGCGGTGCGCGATGCCGTGCGGCTGGCGGCGGCGCTGGCCGCCATGCTGCCGGCGGGTCCGCCGATGTTCGCGCGGCTTGCCCAGGCGTTGCGGCCGGGCAGCGAAGTGCCGGAATTGCTGGGCGCGGCCCTGGTGGATCTTCCGCCCGCTCGGCTGGAGGACGGCCCGGTGATCCGCCCGGGCTTCGATGCCGAGCTTGATGCGGAGCGCGCCTTGCGCGACGAGACGCGCGCGGTGATTGCCGGGTTCCAGGCGGAACTGGCGGGGCGCTACGGTGTCGCCGGGCTGAAAATCCGCCACCATGCTCAGCTTGGCTATGTGGTGGAGGCGCCGGCCGCGGCGGCGGAGCGCTTGCGGCAGCATTCCGAACTCATCCTTCGCCAGGGCATGGCGAACGGAGCCCGTTTCACCCATCCGGAACTTTCGGCGCTGGACCGGCGGATCGCCGAGGCGGCTGACCGCGCCGGGGCGCGGGAGCGGGCGGTTGTGGGCCGGCTGACGGGGCAGGTGCTGGCCGGGGCCGAGGTGCTGGCCGGATGCGCCGAGGCGCTGGCCCTGCTGGATGTGCTGCAATCCGCGGCGAGCCTCGCGTTGAGCCGCAAATGGTGCCGGCCCGCCTTGTCCGGCGATACGGCGTTCGAGATCCGCGCCGGCCGGCATCCGGTGGTGGAGGCGGC
>JAJYAF010000030.1 GCA_021779655.1 Pseudomonadota bacterium | reverse complement strand
GCCGCAACGGGGCATTTACGATGCGCTAACCGGGATACCAGGCGCGAAAATCGTGGTATGCTGAAGCTGGCCACTCATGGACGAAGGAAACGGAATATGGCGGGCAGTTTGAACAAGGTTATGTTGATCGGCAATCTTGGCAAGGACCCAGAAGTTCGGACCTCGCAGTCAGGGATGAAGATCGTCAATCTCACGGTCGCCACTTCCGATACATGGAACGACAAGGCCAGCGGCGAGCGCAAGGAGCAGACGGAATGGCACCGCGTGGTGATCATGAACGACCGTCTGGCCGACGTGGCGGAACGCTATTTGAAAAAAGGTTCCAAGGTTTTTCTGGAAGGCAAGCTGCAGACCCGCAAATGGACAGATAATTCCGGACAGGAGCGCTATACTACGGAAGTGCTGCTGGGCCGGTTCAATGCGGAGATGCTGCTGCTGGATCGCCCCGCTGGGAATGCCGAGAATTATGCCGGCCGGGCAACGGAGACTACGAGGTCGGCGGCCCGGACCGGCTGGGATAGCCGGCCGGAGCCTGATGTGGACGATGAAATTCCGTTCTGAAGCTTACCACGCGGGTGGCCACGGGTTTCAGGCCACGATGAAGCCGCCGCCCAGGATACGCGATCCGGCATAAAACACCGCGGCCTGCCCAGGCGCGGCCAAGGTTGGTGTGTGGAGGAGGAGCAGGGCGGCGTTGTCCTCCGCCGTGATTTCAGCGTCCTGCAAGCCCTGTTGCGCGCGCAGCTTTACCTCGGCGCGGAAGGGGGCGGCAGGGTAATCGATGAGCCAGTTTACATCGCGCAGCCGCAGCCTCCGCGAACCGGCGCTTTTCGCTCCCACCACGATGCGCCGAGTTGCCGGTTCGATCCGCTGTACCACCATAGGCTCACCGTTGCGCGTGGCGGCGGAGCCCAAGCGCTTGGCCTGGCCGACCGTATAGCGGGCGATGCCCTGATGCCGGCCAAGCGATTGGCCCGCCTCCGAGACGATCTCACCTGGTTCCAGCGCGTCCGGGCGCAGTTTTCTCACCAAATCGGCGTAGGAGCCGGAAGGGACGAAGCAGATATCCTGGCTGTCCGGCTTCGCCGCCACCGGCAGGCCAAGCCTTTCGGCCTGCCGTCGCACTTCCGCCTTGGAGGCGAAATCGCCAAGCGGAAAACGGCAGAACTCAAGCTGCTCTCGGGTAGTGGCGAACAGAAACCAGCTTTGGTCGCGCGCGGCATCTGCCGCCCTGTGCAACTCCGCGCCGGCGGGGCCATCGACGCGCCGCACGTAGTGGCCGGTTGCCAGCGCCTCGGCGCCAAGCGCGCGGGCCGTGTCCGCCAAGTCGCCGAACTTCAGGTGCTGATTGCAGGAAATGCAGGGCACCGGGGTCTGGCCGTTCGCATAGCTGTCAGCGAAAGCGGTGATGACATGGGAACGGAATTTCGCCTCGGCGTCGATCACGTAATGCGGGATGTTGAGCCGGTCGGCAACGCGCTTTGCGTCATGAATGTCCTGGCCGGCGCAGCATGCACCCTTGCGCCCCGTGGCCGCGCCCTGATCATAAAGCTGAAGCGTGATGCCGATGACCTCGTGCCCGGCCTCGGCCAGAAGCCCGGCGGCCACCGAGCTATCGACCCCACCGGACATGGCGACCACAATTTTCATTTTATTTCTTATAGGGGCGCACGGAGCCGGGCAGCTTTACGATCAGCCCATTTAGATCCTCGGTGATGACGATCTGGCAGCCAAGGCGCGAAGTTTTCTCAAGTCCGAAGGCGAGATCAAGCATGTCCTCCTCGTCCTCCGCGGGTTGTTTCAGCTTGTCGAACCAGGCGGGATCGACGATGACATGGCAAGTTGAGCAGGCGAGCGAGCCCTCGCATGCTCCCTCGATGTCGATATCGTGTTTATGCGCCACTTCGAGCACGGAAAGCCCAATGGGGGCTTCCACTTCGCGGCGGGTGCCGTTGCGTTCGATGAAGATCATTTTCGGCATGGGCTGGCTTTCGGTTCAGGCGGATTCGTGCCATGCGCTAGACGCTCGCGTGGGGCCGCGCAAGGCTCGGGCGGCCATGGCCTCATATGCGCTGGTGAACGCGGCAACTGCGCCGGGCCCGGCGTTCCAGGGCAGAGAGACGCGGATGGCCTGGCCGGCCAGCGCGCCGAGACCCATGGCAGCCAGCACATGGCTGTTCGCCACCTTGCCCGAGGAACAGGCGGAGCCGGCGGAGACGGCAATGCCCGCGAGATCGAGCGCGATGAGCTGCGTTTCCGCGCGAACGCCCGGCAGGGCCACACAGAGCGTGTTGGGGAGCCTTGGCGCGGCTTTTCCCACCACCACCGCGCCCATGGCTTCACAGGCGCGGGCAATTTCATCCCGCCAGCCCGCGATTTCCGCGGGGTAGGGAAGGGCGAGTGCCGCCGCCATGCCGGCAATGGCGGGCAGGGCGGGCGTGCCGCCGCGCCGGCCCATTTCCTGACCGCCGCCCGCAATGAGCGGCGTGAGTCGTTCCGCCTGCGCAGGTGCGAGCAGCAAGGCACCCGCGCCCATCAGGCCACCCGCCTTGTGGCCGGAAATGGCAACCGAAGCCGCACCCAAGCCAAGCCAATCCACCCTGGAGCGGGCGGCGGCCTGCACGGCATCGACATGCAGCAGTGCGCCATGCGCGGCGCAGAGCGCGGCGGCTTCGGGCAGGTTGTGTAAAACCCCGGTCTCGTTGTTTGCCGCCATCAGGCAGACCAGCGCGCCGGGATGGCGGATGAGCAGGCCCTCGAGCGTGCAGGCTTCCACCAGGCCGGCGGCGGTGACGGGAATGATGATGGCATCAGGGGCTGCGGCGCGCACGGCATCGTGCTCGGTGGCGCCGATGAGGATGAAGCGATTGTGGCCGAGCGCATGGACGGCCAGCGCATTGGCTTCGGTGGCGCCGGAGGTGAAGACGATGTTCTGCGGCCGGGCGTCGAATGCCACGGCGAGCGCCTCGCGCGCTTCTTCCAGGATGCGCCGCGCCGTTCGGCCGGGGGCGTGAATGGAGGCGGGGTTGCCGAGCCGGTCCATGGCCGTCAGCGCGGCGGCACGGGCTTGCGGGCGCAGCGGCTCGGTCGCGTTGGCGTCCAGGTAAAACATGGCGGAGTTTAGAAGTTTTACCCCCGGCTGCAAAGCACGCGGCGGTGACGGGAGTTTTTTTGGCGACGGTGCGATGCTCGCCTACCGCTCCGGGGAGAAATTCATGGCCGCCCCGTTGATGCAATAGCGCAAACCGGTGGGGGGCGGTCCGTCCTCGAAGACATGCCCAAGATGACTGCCGCAGCGGGTGCAATGGCATTCCGTGCGGATCATTCCGTGGCTATGATCTGTGGAGGTGCCGATTGCGCCTTCCACCGGATCATTGAAGCTCGGCCAGCCGGTGCGGCTGTCAAACTTTGTGGTGGAGACGAACAATTTCTGGCCGCAACCGGCGCAGCTGAACGAGCCATGCCGGTGTTCATGGAGCAACGCGCAAGTGCCTGGCGGTTCCGTGCCATGCTGTCGCATTACGTAATACTGCTCCGGCGTGAGCAGTTTGCGCCACTCCTCGTCGGTGCGCATTACGGGAAACGCCGTTTCCGTTGTGCTCATGAATGCTCCTCGCGCAAAAACAATGTCGTTAAGGCCTGCCTGCAACCCAACGCCCCAATATATATGCCGCGAGCAGGCGGCTGCCAAAGAAGAAAAGGCTATGCCCGGCGAACTTGTAATCAAAATTGTTCGAACGAACGGGCGAGGCTGGAAAATGCTTCGTCGTCGGGATCACGGTGGACGCCATGCACTGGCGTTTCCGGAAGAAATCTGCGGATGCAGGCGGCCGTTTCCTCCACCGGAACCGGGGAGGTTTCGCTCTCGCTCAGCACAATCGCGGCAAGCCGGACGCCGTGATCGCGCAGCGTCTCCGCGGCGGTGAGGGTATGACTGATGGTCCCGAGATAGCTGCCCGTCACCAGCAGCGCCGGCAACCCCAGCAGGACGATCAAGTCCCGCATGGTGTGTTCCGCATCCAGAGGAACCATGACGCCGCCGGCCCCTTCCACCAGCATCATCCCAGGCGCCTGGCTCACGGCGGTCCGGCAGAATCCCAGCACGTCGTGAAAAGGAATGCCAACACCTTCCCGCGCGGCGGCCATATCCGGGGAGATGGCGGCGGTGAAACGCCAGGGCGAAATGGCGGCCACCGTGTCCGGGTTTATGGCACGGCCCATCGCTGCGAGCAGGAGACCGGCATCGCTCCTCCCGGGATGGACGGGATCATACCCGCTCATCACCGGCTTTATCGCCCTGGCCTTACCGCCCGCCCTGATACGGGCGCGAATGAGGCCGGCGGAGATGAAGGTCTTACCCACATCCGTGCCGGTTGCGGTGACGAAGGCGGCTTTCATGCGCTCCTTTTTCGCAGTGCCGGCTCCCACGTCAATGGCAGGCTTCAAGGCCTTCCCCCGCGGCGGCCATGCGTCTAGCTTGACCGCGTATTGAGGCTATGGAAGGAACTGGAAAATGTCCGCTGCGATGATGGAACCACCCACCGCCACCGCGCCGCGCTGGAGCCGTGAGGCGGTGGCGGCGATCTTGGCGCTACCTTTTCCGGATCTGATGTTCAGAGCGCAATCGGCCCACCGGGCTAATTTCGACCCGACGGAAGTGCAGATATCCACGCTGCTTTCGATCAAAACCGGGGGGTGTCCGGAGGATTGCGCTTATTGCCCCCAAGCCGCTTCCTATGAAACCGGCACGAAGGCGAATAAGCTCATGGCGATCGAAGCGGTGCTGGAGCAGGCGCGGGCAGCCAAAGCAAGGGGCGCGGAGCGCTTCTGCATGGGCGCGGCGTGGCGCTCGCCCAAGGATCATGACCTTGAGCAGGTTTGCGGGATGATCGAAGGCGTGAAGGCGCTGGGGATGGAGACCTGTGTCACTCTGGGTATGCTCAGCCGGGCGCAAAGCCTACAGCTCAAGACCGCCGGGCTTGATTACTACAACCATAATCTGGACACTTCACCCGAATATTACGGAAGCATCATCACCACCCGGACCTACCAGGACCGGCTGGACACGTTGGAAAACGTGCGTGATGCCGGCATTCATGTCTGCTGCGGCGGCATTGTCGGCATGGGCGAGGACTCGTTGGATCGCGCCGGGCTCATCGCAACGCTGGCCAGCCTGCCCGTTCCACCGGAAAGCGTTCCGATCAACGCGCTGGTCGCGGTGGAAGGAACACCGCTCGCGCGTGCGGAAAAACTTGATCCGATCGACTTTGTCCGCACGGTTGCGGCGGCGCGCATTACCATGCCCCGCTCCTTTGTCCGCCTGTCGGCGGGGCGGGAGGCGATGTCGGACGAGACTCAGGCGCTTTGTTTTCTGGCCGGCGCAAATTCGATATTTCAGGGCGAGAAACTGCTCACCGTGCCGAATGCGAGCGTAAGCCGTGACGCGGCGCTTTTTGCGAAACTGGGGCTGCGCCCGCGGGGCGGCTGATGTCCGGCCCGCCTGAGTGGTTGCGGCAAGGCTGGAACCATGTCTGGCTGCCCTATGCGCAGATGCAGACGGCACCCATGCCGGTGGGCGCGGTGCGCACCGAGGGCAGCCGGATTCACCTCTCCGACGGGCGGGTGCTGATTGACGGAATAGCCTCCTGGTGGACGGCCTGCCATGGCTATAATCATCCGCATATCCGCGCCGCGGTAGCGGAACAACTTGAGCGTATGCCGCATGTGATGTTCGGCGGGCTCGCGCATGAGCCGGCCTATCGGCTGGCGACGCGGCTGGCCGCGCTGATGCCGCCAGGCCTGGAACGGGTGTTCTTCACCGATTCCGGTTCCGTTGCCGTGGAAGTTGCAATCAAGATCGCCGTGCAGTCTTGCCTCAACCGTGGCGAGCGGGGACGCACTAAAATCCTCGCATTCACCGGGGGGTATCATGGCGACACATTGGGCACCATGGCGATTTGCGACCCCGAAGAGGGAATGCATCAGTTGTTTACGGGGTTGCTGCCGGAGCATCCGGTTATTCCGCTGCCGCGAACCTCAGACAGCATCGCGGCCTTTGAGCAGTTTCTTGAGCGCAACGGCGCAAGCCTCGCGGCGATTATCGTCGAGCCGCTGGTTCAGGGCGCGGGCGGCATGATCTTCCATGAACCGGCGGTTTTGCGCCGCCTGCGCGATGCGGCCACCCGCCACGGACTTGCCCTTATTTTCGACGAAATCTTCACCGGGTTTGGACGCACGGGGAGCATGTTCGCCTTCACCCAGACGGGGGTCGCGCCGGATATCATCACCCTTTCAAAGGCACTTACCGGCGGCACATCGCCGCTTGCGGTTACGATTGCCTCACGCGAGCTGTTCGAGGCGTTTCTTTCGAATGATCCCACCCACGCCCTGATGCATGGACCGACGTTCATGGCCAATCCGCTTGGTTGTGCCGCGGCCAATGCCTCGCTTGATCTGTTCGAATCGGAACCGAGGCTTGCGCAGGCCGCGAAAATCGAAGCCCAGCTGGCCGCCGAACTCGCCCCCTGCCGTGTGCTGCCGGAGGTTACGGATGTGCGCGTCAAGGGCGCGATCGGCGTTGTGGAGCTTGCGCGGCTGACCGACCCCGCCGGCCTGCGCAGCCGGCTGATCGAGAAAGGCGTGTGGATCAGGCCGTTTGGCAGAATCCTCTACCTCGCCCCGGCACTCACGATCAGCCCGGAGGAACTGACACAGCTCACCGCCGCCATTATGGCGGTGCTGGGTGGCAGATAATGCCGCGCCAAACGCCAAACACTGATATTTTCGCCCCATTGCTCCGCAAGCTGCGGGAACCCCGGCAAATGAAAACGGCCGGGACAAGAGATCGCCCCGGCCGCCTCAAATCCAGCTTGTGCGGATTAACGGCTGTTACGCTGCTGGCCGAAAAGTTGCAGAAGAAACATGAAAAGATTGATGAAGTTTAGATATAGCGTCAGCGCATCGTAAACGCTGCGCTTGTTCGCCATTTCCGAGCCATAGGCGGAGCCGAACTGAAGATAGGAAACCTTGATCCGTTGTGTGTCATAGGCGGCGAGGCCGGTAAAGACCAGCACGCCGATCACGCTGATGGCGAAATTCACGGCCGGCGAGTGCAGAAAGAAGTTCACCAGCATCGCTACCAGAATGCCGATCAGCCCCATGACCAGGAAGCTGCCGAACCGGGTTAGGTCGGCCTTCGCGGTGTAGCCATATAGGCTCATGCCGGCGAACATGGCGGCGGTGATGAAGAACACCTCAGAGATGGAGGTCTGGGTATAGATGACGAAAATACTGGTCAGGCTCGCGCCCATGCACGCGCAGAACGCCCAGAACAGAGCCTGCGCGGCCTGCACGGAAAGCCGGTTGACCCCGAAGCTCAACACCATCACGAAGACCATGGGCGAAAAGATTGCGGCATAGGCCAGGATGGTTGGCCGATATACCAGACTGCCGTCCGATGCCTGAACCAGCGGGTAGAACGCGTTCATTAGCGCGGTGTGAGAAATCGCGTAGGCGATGATGCCCGTAAGCACCAGACCCGACGCCATCCAGTTATAGATGCGTAGCATATACGCCCGAAGGCCCTGATCGAGCACAGCGGCGTTTGCACCGGTGTAGCCGCTGATTCCTGCGGTGCGATATGAGTTGCTGTTTGGGTTGTAAGCCATGGAAATCCGGTTCCCTTCAAAGCGGCGAAAGCCGCGAAATATGTTTGGTTAAATTTATACCATTTTCAAGAAGAATCGGTCGTTGCGGGCCCGCGAGGGTTTTAGCCCCTTTCGGAATCATTTTCGAGTCCGTGCCCGGTTTTGCCTGGCCCGGGTCGCCCGGCCCGGAGCATTTAGTGGCGCAACCCGGCCGATCGCCACCATCCGCGCCTTTTTTCAACCGGTTTCTGGTCGGTGCCGACGACGATTGGCTTCACCGGTTCGGGTGTTGCTGATTCGAGCGTCGCCGGCTCGAGCGCCGCCGGTTCGGGTGTTGCCGGTTGGGGCGTCGCCGGTTGGAAAATCGTATGCGTCATCGGTTCAAGAACCTCTTCCGGTACATGGACCTGCGCGGGCAATTCTGCTTCCGGCTCTACCGCCACGACGAGATGGGCTTTAACCCGCTGGACTTCCTCGGCTCGCTCGGCCGCCTCGAAGATATCGGCGATATCGGGATAGACGATCTCTTCAGGTGTCCCCGGCAGCTCGTCGGTCCTGGCGGGTGCGGTGCCCGAACGGCGGCGTCCGCCGCGCGAGCGGCGACGCCGGGGCAGCTTTTCTTCTCCGTTGCTCTCGGACGCATCTTGTTCGGCCGGTTCCGAACCCGAGAGCCCCTGGTCCGGGACGGAACCCTCCGGGCCGGGATGTTCTTCCCGCGCCGCTTCCGCCATCGGACCAACGTAACCTGGTTCGTCGCCCTGCTTCTCCTGGTCCGGCCCCGCCATGGTTTCTTCGACCGTGCCAGCCGCATCGCCACGGCGGCCGCGCCGGCGGCGCCGGCGACGGCGGCGAGGCTCGTCCTCCTCGTCACCCGCCTCGCTCTCTCCGGCCAGGCCGGCCTGCGCGGCCTCGGTCTCACGAAATTCTTCCCCTTCTTCCGCTTCCTCCCGCGCTTCAACCGTCGGCGGCGCGGCGGCGGGACGAGTCTGCGGCATGGGCTTGGCCGTGTGCGCCTTGGTTTTTTCTATCCGGAAATTTGCCGCTGTCAGGCTCGCATCGCCAATGAAAATCACACGCATCGCATAACGGTTCTCGATCATCGTCAGGCGATCGCGTTTATGATTGAATAGATAGAGCGCAATTTCCGGCAGCAGGGTGACAAGGATTTCGGCCGAGCGGAATTTCGCGCCCTCGTCCTCGATTGCACGCAACACATGCAGCGCCGCACTTTCCGGCGAACGCACGTGGCCCATGCCGTTGCAATGCGGGCAGGCGATCAGTGCTGCTTCCGTCAACGAGGGGCGCAGGCGCTGCCGGCTCATTTCCATCAGCCCGAAATGGCTGATGGAACCGATCTGAATGCGCGCCCGGTCGTTCTTCAGCGTGTCTTTCAGGCGACGCTCGACCGCCGCGATGTTCCTGCGGCTTTCCATATCGATGAAGTCGATGACGATCAGCCCGGCAAGGTCACGCATGCGAAGCTGCCGGGCCACCTCGTCCGCCGCTTCCAGATTGGTGCGTAGGGCGGTATCCTCGATATTGCGCTCGCGGGTGGAGCGGCCGGAATTCACGTCGATGGAGACCAACGCTTCTGTCTGATTGATGACGATATACCCGCCGGAACGCAGTTGGACGACCGGGTTCAGCAGGGCATCCAATTGTGCTTCCACCTGATATTTGGCGAAAAGCGGCTGGCCTTCCGACCAGGGCCGTACCTTTCTGGCGTGGGTCGGCATCAACATGCGCATGAAGTCGCGCGCGGCGCGGAAGCCCTCCTCGCCATCGACGTAGATATCTTCCACATCGCGGGTGTAAACATCGCGGATGGCGCGCTTTATGAGACTGGCTTCCTCATAAATCAGCGCCGGGGCAATGGAACGCAGCGTGCGGTCTCGGATATCGTCCCAAAGCCGCAGGAGATATTCGCAGTCGCGCTTGATTTCCGGTTTCGGCTGGTTGGCGCCGGCGGTACGGACGATCAGACCCATTCCTTCCGGAATATCTAATTCCGCCACCACTTCCTTCAATCTGCGCCGGTCTGCGGGGGAGGTGATCTTGCGCGAAACGCCGCCGCCGGTCGGTGAGTTCGGCATTAGGACTGAAAACCGGCCGGCCAGAGAAAGATAGGTCGTGAGCGCGGCTCCTTTATTGCCACGCTCCTCCTTTACCACCTGAACCAGCATGATCTGGCGCCGGTGAATCACCTCCTGGATCTTGTAATGGCGCAGGAAGCGCTGGCGCTGGCGCCGCTCCCGGGCCTCCGCCGCATCGTCCCCATCGCCACCCAGGCTTTCCGGCGCCGGCAGGAGGGCTGAATATTCCGGTTGCTCCTCGGCTTCGGTATCCTGCTCGCTCCCGGCGGCTTCCGGCGGTGCGCCGTGCTCCGCCGAATCGGCGGCTTGCGCGGGTTCCTCGAACGCATGGTCCTCCTCACCCGCCGGGGGGGTGAAAGGCTCGGGCGCCTCAGCGTCCAAGACGGTCTCTTCGACAAGTCCGGTCTCGTCCTGTGCAAAAGGCGGCGCCGAGACGATTTCAACCGGGATGATTTCGAGCGGCCGCGCGGCATAAGTTTTTGGCTCATCCTCGGCGTATGGCTCATCCTCCGGTCCGGCCTCGCGTTCCAGCCGCACCTCGACAACCTCCGGCTCGGGTGCGATCATGTCTGCCAGGGCGCTCGTCTCATCCTCCGTCGCCGGTGCTTCCGGCGTATCGGCGGCACCCTCGTCCTGCGCCGCCAGAACAAGTAGCCGCTGCCGGTCCGCGATGGGAATCTGATAATAATCGGGATGGATCTCCCCGAATGCCAGAAAACCGTGGCGGTTGCCGCCATATTCGACAAATGCCGCCTGAAGGCTGGGTTCGACCCGGATCACCTTGGCAAGGTAGATATTGCCCTTGATCTGTTTACGGGTCGTCGTCTCAACATCGAAATCCTCAAGCTGGTTGCCATCCAGCACCACCACGCGCGTTTCTTCCGCGTGGCTCGCGTCGATCAACATTTTTTTCGTCATTAAAGGAAAAACTCCGGGCTGCGGCGCCCACGTGCTTCGTTTCTGGCACGATGGCGGGGCTGCAGGCATTGAAAGTGAAAAGGGTGAGGAACGGGTTGCGCGGCGCTACAGAACCGGAAAATATCCTCTCAAGCGGCACGGCGGTCATCGATCCTTGATCTCGTGGCGCCACGCTGGGCAGCGCCTTGTTTCGTTTTAGCGTCTCCGGCGTCAGGGCATTCAGAGCTCACGGCCGGGGGTTGTACAGGGGAGGGCGCCAGCCTTGCTGCGACCGGCGTGCCACGCACCCTCCCTATAAAGTGGCGCAAAAAACCGTCCCTCGCAAGAGGGATGCATGGCCGGGATTTTTCAACCAGAGGTAGAGCTTGCGGGCAGGCGCCGGATGAGGCGGTCTTTGGGGCGATCTTTGGGGCGATCTTTGGGCGGATCTTTGAGCGCTTCATTGAAACATTTCCGCGTCCGGTTAAAATATATTCCTGCGATGCCCTTGCATGCGGAAGCTTCCCACATACAAGGGGAAGGCGTTGAACTCTCTCAAGGGGAAAATGATGGCCGAAACCAGAATCGATGCTGCGGGTTTGAGCATTGCGACTGTGCTTCATGATTTCCTGATTTCCGAAGTGCTGCCAGGCTCCGGCCTGACCGCTGAACGGTTCCTGACCGGGTTTGCCGAGCTGCTTGCCGAGTTTTCCCCGCGCAACAATGCGCTCCTGAAAAAACGGGACGAATTGCAGGCGCGGATCGATGCCTGGCATTTGGCGCGCAAGGGGAAGCCTATCGACCCGGCCGAATACCTGGATTTTTTGCGCCGGATCGGCTACCTGGAGGAAGACCCTGCTCCCTTCCAGGTGGTGACAGAGCGGGTTGATACGGAGATAGCCAGCATTGCCGGGCCGCAACTCGTGGTGCCGGTCAACAATGCGCGCTACGCGCTGAATGCCGCCAATGCGCGTTGGGGCAGCCTTTATGATGCGCTCTACGGCACCGACAGCATTCCCGAGACCGATGGGGCCGCGAGAACGCCCGGCTTTAACAGGCTGCGCGGCGGCAAGGTGGTTCAGAAAGCAAAGGAATTTCTCGATAGGCGCTTCCCGCTGCAAAAAGGGAGTTTCGCCGAGGCGACGGGGTTCGCTGTGCGGGAGGGCGTGCTTGTCATCCGCACAGGCGATGGCGAGACCGGCCTTCAGGATATGGGGAAATTTGCCGGCTACATGGGAGAGGCCGCGAAGCCTTCCTCGATTCTTTTGAAGAATCATGGCCTGCATGTGGAAATCGTCATCGACCCCGAGAGCTCGGTCGGGCGGGACGATCCCGCCGGTATCGCCGATATCGTGCTCGAATCCGCCATTACCACCATCATGGATTGTGAAGACAGCGTGGCGGCGGTGGATGCGCAAGACAAGGTTGCCGCTTACCGCAACTGGCTCGGGCTGATGAAGGGTAGCCTGGAAGACACGTTCGAGAAGAACGGCAAGCCCATGTCCCGCAGGCTCAACCCGGATCGCGACTATATCGCGCCCGGCGGCGGCCGGTTCTCGCTGCCCGGACGTTCGCTGATGCTGGTTCGGAATGTCGGCCACCATATGCTGACTGACGCCGTTCTGGACGCCAATGGCCGTGACATTCCGGAAACGATCCTGGATGCGGCGGTCACTTCCCTGATCGCACTGCATGATCTCCGTGGCGGCGGCCGGTTTAGGAACTCGCGCGAGGGGTCGATTTATATCGTTAAGCCGAAACTGCATGGA
>JAJYAF010000461.1 GCA_021779655.1 Pseudomonadota bacterium | reverse complement strand
CTGCACGTTTTTGATGCCCGCGTAGGACATGCCGGTGCCGGGGGCGAAGGTCATCGGCGCGGCGAGCCAGGCGTTTATGTTGTCATAGTTCCAGTTGCCCTTGGCCTTGTCCTTCACGGCATCCGAGTAGGCGAAGCTGCCGGAGAACATAGGCGAACCCATGACGCCATAAAGATTCGGGCCGACGCCTGCGGCGCCGCCGGAGGTGAGGGTGTGGCACGCCGCGCATTGCTGCTGCACGAAGGCGGCACCCTTGGCGACATCGCCGGTGGCGATGAGCGGGATGATCGACTCAAGCCCGGCCGCCGCGGCCGCCACGGGGGCTGCCGCCGTTTGCAGCCCGGGGACTTTGATCGCCGGGGTTTTTGGTGCATCGTCGGGCACCACGATGCTGGCGATGCGATTGGCACCCCAGAAAATCAGCCCGGCGGTCAGCAGACCGGCTGCGATTTTGTTGCCCAGCAGACTGTCCTTGCCTTTACCGCTCATGCCTAACCCTGACCCTCTCGTTATTTGCCGCAATTGCGCTTACCCCTATAGCGATTTAGGCAGGCACGACAAGCATCAGCGAGACGAGAACAACGTGACACCCATCATCCTCATTCCCGCCCGCATGGGCTCCACCCGCCTGCCGGACAAGGTTATGGCCGATATCGCCGGGTTGCCGATGATCGTGCATGTGCTGGAGCGCGCGCGCGCGGCCGGTTTGGGGCCGGTGGCGGTGGCCTGCGGGGAGGCGGTGATTGCGCGCGCGGTGGAAGCGGCCGGGGGGGTGGCGGTGTTGACGGACCCGGGGCATCCATCGGGCTCGGACCGGATTTTTGCCGCGCTGAACCAGCTGGACCCGGGCGGGGTGCATGATGTGATCATCAATTTGCAGGGGGATTTGCCGAGCATCGCGCCGGAGTATCTGCGCGCGGTGCTGCGCCCCCTGGCGGACCCGGCCTATGATATCGCGACGCTGGTGGCCCCGGTTGCCTCGGATGAGGAGGCGCAGGCGCATTCGGTGGTGAAATGCGCCTGTGCGTTTGGCGAGGGGCAGGAGGTGGCGCCGGCGCTGTATTTTTCGCGCAACCGCGTGCCCTCGGGCGCCGGGGCGCTGTGGCACCATATCGGGATTTATGCCTACCGCCGGGCGGCGCTGGCGCGGTTTGTGGCGCTGGCGCCCTCGCCGCTGGAGTTGCGCGAAAAGCTGGAGCAGCTGCGCGCGCTGGAGGCGGGGATGCGCATTGGCGTGGCGCGGGTGGCGGCGGCGCCTTTTGGGGTGGATACGCAGGCGGATTTGGAACTGGCACGCAGGAATTTGGGGCATTATTCATGAGCAGCATCGCTTTTCAGGGCCAGTTTGGCGCTTATTCGGACCTTATTTGCCGCCTCTCCTACCCGGAGATGACGACCCTGCCCTGCGAGACGTTTGAGGCGGCGATTGAGGCGGTGCACGAGGGGCGCGCGCAACTGGCGATGTTGCCGCCGGAGAATTCATTGGCCGGGCGGGTGGCGGATATGCATGCGTTGCTGCCGGGGAGCGGACTTTCGATCATCGGTGAGAAATTTTTGCGCATCGAGCATTGCCTGCTGGCGCCGCCGGGGGCGAGCGTTGCGAGCGTCAGGCGGATCCACTCGCACCCGGTGGCGCTGGGGCAGGTGCGGCGGTTGATCCGCGAGCTGGGGGCGGTGGCGGTGGTGGAGTATGACACCGCCGGGGCGGCGGAGATTGTCGCCGCGAAGAACAGCATCGAGGATGCGGCGATTGCCTCCTCGCTGGCGGGGGAGCTGCACGGGTTGCAGATTTTGCGGCGCAATGTGGAAGATGAGTCCCACAACACGACGCGGTTTTATGTGATGGCGAAGGAGCCGGTTGTGTTCGCGCCGGATACGCCCAATTTGATGACGACGTTTGTGTTTAACGTGCGCAACGTGCCGGCGGCGCTGTTCAAGGCGCTGGGCGGGTTTGCGACGAACGGCGTGAACATGACCAAGCTGGAGAGCTACATGGTGAACGGTACTTTTACCGCGACGCAGTTTCTGGCGGAGGTGGAAGGACACCCGGCGCAGGAGAAGCTGCGGCTGGCGTTTGAGGAGCTGGCGTTTTTCTCGACCGAGATAACGATTTTGGGCACCTATCCGGCGGACCCGTTCCGGCTCGCGCAGCGGGCGGGGGGCTGAGGAGATGTTGCCAGCCCTGTTTTTGAGCCACGGCTCGCCGATGATGGCGCTGATGGACACACCGGCGCGGGATTTTCTGATGGGGCTGGGCGGGCTGCTGCCCCGGCCGAAGGCGATTCTGGTGGCCTCGGCGCATTGGGAGACGCAGACGCCGCTGCTGAATGCGCCCGCGCGCAATGATACGATCCATGATTTTTATGGATTCCCGAAGGAGCTCTACACGCTGCATTATACCCCGCCCACCGCGCCGGAGCTGGCGGAGCGGGTGGCGCAGAGCCTGCGCGAGGCGGGGTTTGCGGCGGGGATAGACACCGCGCGCGGGCTGGACCATGGGGCCTGGGTGCCGCTTTTGCTGGCCTATCCGCAGGCGGAGATTCCGGTGCTGCAGCTCTCGGTGCAGTCTCACCTGGGGGCGGCGCACCATTTTGCGCTGGGGGCGGCGCTGGCGGGCTTGCGGGCGCAAGGCGTGCTGGTGGTGGGCAGCGGCAGTTTTACGCATGATTTACGGCGGTTCCGCCGGGGGATGCCCGAGATTGACGCGCCGGAGACGCCGGATGTGACCGCGTTCTCGGACTGGATGGATGAGAAGCTGCGCGCGGGGGATGTGGCGGCGCTGGTGGACTACCGGCGGCTGGCGCCCTTTGCGGCGGAGGAGCACCCGACGGAGGAGCATTTGTTGCCGCTGTATGTGGCGATGGGTGCTGCCGGGGCGGGAGCGGCGGTGAAGCGGCTGCACAGCTCGACGGAGTATTCGTTTTTGCGGATGGATGCTTATGCGTTT
>JAJYAF010000460.1 GCA_021779655.1 Pseudomonadota bacterium | reverse complement strand
GAACTTCCGGGGAACGCGGATGCGGAAACCATTCAGAACCTGGTCTATGCCGTGGGCAAGCGCCATCCCTTCACGCCGCTGAAAGCCTGGTTCGATTGCCTGTACCAGGTTTTGCTGGGGACGGCCGAAGGGCCGCGCTTTGGCGGATTCATCGCGCTGTACGGGATCGCGCGCACGGCGAAGCTGATCGAGGAGGCGCTGCGCTAGCGAAAGGCCGCGCACGCCGCCCGGCCTATTCGGCGCGCCAAGTCGCCTTGCGCTTTTCGGCGAAGGCGGCCATGCCTTCCGTCTTGTCGGCGGTGGCGCAAAGCCCGTGGAACAGCCTGCGCTCGAAATTGATCCCCATGGCAAGGCCGGTTTCGAACGCGGCGTTCACCATCTCCTTGTTGGCAATGGCGGCAAGCGGCGCCATCCCGGCAATGGCCTCGGCCTGCTTCAGCGCCTCTTCCAGCAGTTGCGCGGCCGGCACTACCTGGGCCACCAGCCCGCAACGTTCCGCCTCCGCCGCGTCCATCATCCGCCCGGTCAAAACCATCTGCATCGCCTTGGACTTGCCGATCGCCCGCGTCAGCCTCTGTGATCCGCCCATTCCGGGGGCAACGCCCAGCTTGATTTCCGGCTGGCCGAATTTCGCGGTATCGGCGGCAATGATGTAATCGGCCATCATCGCAACCTCGCAGCCGCCGCCCAGCGCAAATCCCGCCACCGCCGCGATCCACGGCTTGCGGGTCTGGGTCACCTGCTCCCAGCCCTGGAAGAAATTCTCGGCATACATCCGGGCAAAGCCCTTGGGCTGCATTTCCTTGATATCGGCGCCGGCGGCAAAGGCCTTTTCATTGCCCGTCACCACCAGGCACCGCTGCGCCGGGTCGGCGTCATAGGCGGCGAAAGCGGCGATCATGTCGCGCAGTACCTGGCTGTTCAGCGCGTTCAGCGCCTGCGGCCGGTTCAGCCGCAGCAGCGTCACCGCGCCGTGCGTTTCACTCAGAAGCGTTTCATAGGTCATGGCGGTTCCCTTCGGCAATGATGGTACGATTCAGATACGAAAAACCGGCTTGCGCTTGGCCAGAAAGGCGGCAATGCCTTCGCGGCCCTCCGCCTCCCCGCCGGCGGCGGCAAGGCCGCGGGACTCCAGTTCCAGTTGCAGTTCCAGCGGGTTGTTGAGACTGTCCAGCAGCAGGCCGCGCGTGCGCCCCATGGCGCGGACGGCCCCGCCCGCCAACCGTGCCGCCGCCTGCCCGGCTTCCTCCGCCAGCGCCTCGTCCGGCACAATTCGCGTGATCAGCCCGGTTGCCACCGCTTCCGCCGGCATCACGCGCTTGTTCGTCAGCATCCATTCCTGCGCGCGCCTCAGCCCCACCAGGCGGGGCAGAAGCCAGGTGGCACCGCCATCCGGGGTCATGCCGATCGCCGTATAGGCCACCGTGAAATGCGTGCTCGCCCCGGCGATCACGATATCGCCAAGCAGCGAAAGACTGAACCCGGCGCCCGCCGCCGGGCCGTTCACCGCCACCACCATCGGCTTGTCCATGCGGCTGAAGCGCGAAACGGCGCTGTGCAAATAGGCGGTCATTTCCTTCAGCAGCGCGGGCAGATTTTTCCCGGCGGCGGAAAATAGGGCGATATCCCCGCCCGCGCAAAACATCCGGCCGGCGCCGGTCAGCAGCACGCAGCGTATCGTGTCGTCCTCATCGCAGGCAATGGCCGCCTCCATCAGGGCGCGCGCCAGGCCCAAGTCGATCGCGTTGCCCATGCCGGGCCGGTTCAGCGTGAGCCGCGCGATGCCGTCTTCGCGCGTGAACAGCAGCGGCCCCTCCGGCCCGCTCATTTCCCCGCCCCGCGCGCGGCATCGTCCGGCCCGCCCGGCAGCGGCATCCGACCGCGCGGCGCGAGAAACCACTCCTCAGCCATCCAATCCTCCACCCTGAACAATACGCACTTAATACCAGCCCGCCAATTGATTGACTCTATCAGCCAGGTGGCGGGCTGGTATAAGGCTTTGATTTCGCGCGCGGCCGCCCCGCCAACCCCGCGCGCATACCAATCCGCATTTTTGCGGATTGGTATAATATCAGCCCGCCAACTGATTGACTCTTCCAGACAGGTGGCGGGCTGGCATGAGGCTTTTTCTAACCATAGCTTAAAGATATTACCTATCGCCGCCGGCATGCAAGGCATGTATGCCGATATCGCGCCTGCTGAAGCCGTCCGGCCAGTCCACCGCGTCCACCGCGGCGTAGGCGCGCGCGATCGCCTCGCGCAGGGTATCGCCCAAGGCGTTCACCGCCAGCACGCGGCCGCCATTGGCCAGCAAGGCGCCTTCCTGCAGCATCGTGCCGGCGTGGAAGACCGTCACCCCGGGCAGGCCGGCGGCCTTATCGGTCTCCTTGATCTCGCTGCCCGTGGCATAGGCGCCGGGATAGCCCTTCGCGCACATCATCACCGTCGCCGAGGCGGCTTTCCGCCAGCTCAGCTTCGTCCCGCCAAGCCGCCCCTCGCTTGCCGCCAGCAGCGCGGGCAGCAAGTCGGAATCGAGCAGCGGCAGCAGGGTCTCGCATTCCGGATCGCCGAAGCGGACATTGAATTCGATGAGCTTGGGGCCTTCCGTGGTCAGCATAAGGCCGGCGAAGAGGAAGCCGCGAAACGGCGTCCCGCGCGCCCGCATCTGGGCGAGCGCCGGGCGGACGATGCGCCGCATCGCCTCGTCGATCACCGCCGGCGCGGCCCATGGTGGCGGCGCAATGGCGCCCATGCCGCCGGTATTCGGCCCCGTATCGTTCTCTCCCACCCGCTTATGGTCGGCGGCGCAGCCGAGATAGAGCGCATCCGTCCCGTCGCACAGCGCGAAGAGAGAGACCTCCTCGCCGGTCAAACACGCCTCGATCACCACTTCCGCGCCGGCATCGCCATGTACCCGCTCTTCCATGAAGGCGTCGATCGCCGCATGCGCC
>JAJYAF010000459.1 GCA_021779655.1 Pseudomonadota bacterium | reverse complement strand
GACAGCGCTTGGGTGGACGCCAGCGTTCGCGGCCGCCGGGGGATGGAACAGCGCCGCCACTTTCGCCCAGGCGAGATAAGGCTCGGGCGTCACCAGCGCGGCGGCCGCCGCCGGCACTCCGGACGCGAGCTCGGGATGGACGATCACCGCGCCGGCCTTCGTGCCCGTGAGAAACCCGGCATAGCGGCGGTTGTCGAGAAAGCTGACATCGGAGGGACCGGCCGACTGCAATGGCGCCACGCCCGCGATCAGGCGCGCTTCCACCCCCGCCGGGCCGGCGAGCCCGACATTCGCCGCCCGGACGATGGCGCCAAGGCTGTGCGGGCCCGTGCGCGGGAAAAACCTGGCATCGCCGGGTTTCCCGGGTGAGGCATCGGCCGGCGGGGATGTCTCTCTATCGGGGTACGGGGTCGCATTCATGCCCGGCCCTTAGCCCCCTGATACTGGTCACATTACGGGCCATTTTACTGGCCATTCTCCTGTTGCTGCCCGGAAGCCTGCTGTTGCGCGTTAATCAGCATGCCGGGCGTCACGACGCTGGAGGGAACCTTCACGGAAGGCAGCAATTTGTTGAGCTCCGCGGTGACATCGGGGGTGATGTCGAATGCGCTGATATTCAGGGCCACCTGCTCACGGTGCAGAATCAGGTTCATTCCGCGCGCCTGCGCCTGCTGACGGATCACGGCGATCAGCATGGCCTCGATCTGGCCGAGCGCGGCCTGGCCGGAATTCTGGATTGCCTGGTTGCGTGCCTGAAACTCTATCTGGGTCCGGGCGATTTCATCCTGCAACGCCTTTTCCCTGGCTTCAAGCTGCGCGTCTGAAAGCTTGGACCGCGCCGCCACGATAGCCTGCTGCTCCGCCTGCAGCTTGGCCCTTGCCTTCTGCGCGTCGGCCGCAAGCGCCGCCTGGCGGGCGCGAATGATGGATTGCACGCCCTGCGCGGCGGTGGATTTCTGCATCACGTCCGGCACGCTCAACACGCCGATCACCGCCGCCGGCGGGGGGCTGCCTTGCGGCAGCGGCGGCAATTGCGGCACCGGCGGCAGTTGCTGCTGCGGCTGCGCGGCCGCGGTAGCCCCGGCCGGTGGCTGCTCGGCGGCGCCAGGCGGAGGCGCGGCCGGATGGCTCGCATGCGCCGGCGCGCTCGGCTGCGCGCTGGGCGGCATGAAATAGCCCGAGGATTGCGCAATCGCGCTGGGCGACGCGGCGGCAAGCAGCCCCGCCGACAGACAGACACAGGTCATGAAACGTGAGATAAAAGCCACTAGAACCTCGTACCAAAATCGACACGGAATTGCTGGATCTGGTCGTATTTCTGCTTCACGACCGGATCGGCGATGGAAAGATCGATCAGCCCGAACGGCGTGTTCCAGGCCACGCCGACACCGGCGCTGACCCGTGGCGCCGCGCTATTGTAGGCCGCGCCATATTTCACCACCTCGGAATGCGGAATACCATAGGTACTTCCGGTATCCACGAAGGTAAAACCGGTGATGCCGAAATCGGGCGGCAGTGGCAGCGGAAATTGCAACTCCACCGACCCGGTCCACATCACATTGCCGCCGAGGCTGTCGCCGGTGGCGGCGTCGTGCGGGCCGACGCCGCCATCGGCAAAGCCGCGCAGCGTTTGGCCGCCCAGATAGAACCGGTCTATGATATGATCCTGATAGCCAAAAGTGGGGATCAGATACCCGCCGGTTGCCGCGAATCGGAGAACCCAAAACTTGCTGCCGAGCAGATGCTCGAGCGGAACGTAATAGGTCGCGTCGGGGCTTAAGCGGACATATTTGGCAGTGCCGCCAAGGCCGGCAAAATCGGTCGTCAGATCGACCAGCAGGCCGGAAGTGGGATTCTGATCGTCGTTCACATAATCGAAGGTGAGGGTCTGGCTGAGCTGGGACAGGCTGGTCACGCCTTTTTCGTCGTTGATCCAGAGGCCCGAGCCGCTGGCGACGTCGTACACGTTACGCTGGCTGATGGTGTAGGTGAAGGATTGCCGGACGTTCTGGTTGAAGCGGTAGCCCATCCGCACGTCCCCGCCGATATCGCTTTCCGAATAGGCATAATTCACCCCGGATGAGGTGAAGGAATCGGTGACCGTGCGGAAGAGATCGAGGCCCGCGATCAGGTTACGGTCGAGAAAATAGGGGTCGGTGACGCCGAGATCAATCTGGGTGCCGCGCTGCGCCAGCATGGCGTTGATGCTGGTGTTCACGCCGGTGCCAAGAAAATTGTTCTGCGACAGGCCGACATTCACCAGCGCGCCCATACTCGTAGAATAGCCGCCGCCGAGCGAGAATTGCCCGGTCGCCTGCTCGGTGACCTTGGCGTTCAAGATCACCTGCCGCGGCGTCGTACCCGGCGAGGTGGTGATTTTCTGATCCTTGAAGAATCCCAGGTCTTTCAGGTTCGTGGTGGATTTGTCGATCCTGGTCTGGTTGTAGCCATCGCCCTCCGCCACGGTCAGCTCCCGCCTTATCACCTTGTCCTCGGTGCGGGTGTTTCCGGTGATGTCGATGCGCTGGATATAGACCTGCGGACCCTGCACCACGTCGAGCGTGATGGTGAGCGTGCGGGTCTTGGGATCGGTGTCGACGATCGGATTAACCTGGGCGAAGGCATAGCCGAGGTTCAACGCCTGGCTGGAAACCGCGGTAATGCCCTCGATCAGCGCCGTGCCGTCGAACCAGTCACCCCGGGCGATGGGCACGAGCCCGCGCAACCGTTCGCCGGACAGATTGCGGATATGGGAGACCACGGCGACGCTTTTCACCCGGTAGCGCGGACCTTCCGTGAAATTGAACGTGAGGTAGAAGGACTTGCGGTCCGGGGAAAGCTCCGCGTTGGCGCTGTTCATCTGGAAGTCGGCATAGCCTTCGTGCAGGTAGAACTGCCGCAGCAATTCCTCGTCGTACTCCACGCGCTGGCCATTGTACTGGTCGGCGCTGGAAAA
>JAJYAF010000458.1 GCA_021779655.1 Pseudomonadota bacterium | reverse complement strand
TCCGATCTAGGGTTGAGCAGCCCGAGGCCGCGCAAAATCTCCGGCCAGCGATGCGTCACGATCTCCAGGAAGCGCAATGTCGTCTGCCAATGCGTGGCAAGTTCCGCGGCCACCACGTTGGGCAGGGCGGCGGCCAGACCGATGCCGGCGGTATCCGCCTCGTCCAGCAGCTTGCCGAGATCCGCCGCCAGCGCGAAGGCCGCGGGCAGCTTGCGCGGCGCGCCGTTCTCCCCCTTGAGCGCCAGGATGAGCCTGGCCAGGATCGCCTGGCGGGCCAGGGCCGGAATGGCCGGGGCCAACGCAAGCCCGCCGGCCAGGACCAGGCCCGCCTCGTCAATCGCGCCGGGCGCGATGATACGCGGCAGCAGCAGCGCCCTACCGCCATTGGCGGGAAGGAACGCCGCGGCCAGCGCGCGCGCGGCGCGCCGGTTGGGCAGAATGATCAGCCCGTCGCCCGGCTCGTCAGGCCCCGCCAGCCAGGCCTTGGCGAGTGCCGGCAGAAACGCCGCTCCGGCCGGAAATGCCGCCAGTTTCACCGCCATATCATGGCGCATCGAACCACTTCCCGTTTCCGGAGAGGGTTGTCTCACGGCCTTCCCCATGAAACGAGAGCCGGATTTCCAGCGCATCGGGCGGGCGGAGCCGGCCCAGCCGGTCGGGCCATTCCACCAGAACGATACCGGAAACGGCTTCGTCCCAGCCGAGCTCCGGCAGGGCCTGCGGCCCCTCGAGACGCCAGAGATCGAAATGCCAGACCATGCCGCGCGGCGTCTCATAGCCCTGCACCAGCGTGAAGGTCGGGCTTGGCACCTGAAGCGCCGGGTCCTCGCCCAAGGCGCGGATGAAGGCGCGGGCGAAGGCGGTTTTGCCGGCGCCGAGCGGGCCGGCGAGCAGCAGCACATCGCCCGGACGGGCTTTTGCGGCCAGCCTTGCCGCAAGCGCCTGAGTCGCGGCCTCATCGGGCAGAATCATGTGCGAGTCGGGCATGGGCCAGCGTACCGCCCCTTGATTGCCGAAGCCACCTCCGGCACATCGCCACCATGGGTGAAGTTCACGAGACCGATGTTGCGATCATCGGCGCCGGCCCGGTGGGGCTGTTCGCGGTGTTTGAATGCGGCATGCTGAAACTCTCCACGCTGCTGATCGACTCGCTGGGCGAGGTGGGCGGGCAGTGCGCCGCGCTATACCCGGAAAAGCCCATTTACGACATTCCCGCGCATCCGGCGATCGACGCGGCGGCCCTGATTTCGGCGCTGGAGCGGCAGATCACCCCATTCCACGCGCCGCGCCTGCTCAACCGCCGGGTGGAATCGCTGCGCGGTGCGCCGGGCGATTTCACCCTCGCCACCAGCGCCGGGGATACGGTTCGCGCGAAGGCGGTGGTGATCGCCGCCGGAGCCGGCGCGTTTGGTCCCAACCGGCCGCCGCTGGAAGGGCTGCCCGGCTATGAAGCCTCCGGCGCGGTGCAATATTATGTGCGCCGGCGCGAGGATTTTCGGGCCAAGCGGGTGGTGATCGCCGGCGGTGGCGATTCGGCGGTGGACTGGGCGCTGGCATTGAAGGACGTTGCCGCCAGTATCCAGGTTGTTCATCGCCGCGCCCGGTTCCGCGCCGCGCCGGAGAGCGCCGCACTGCTGGATGCGGCGGCGGCGGCCGGGGAAATCGCGCTCGTCATCCCCTATCAGCTGCACGCCCTGCATGGCGATGGCGCGCGGCTTGAAGCGGTTGAGGTCGCCGATCTGGATGGGGCGACAAAGCGGCTCGACGCCGATGTGCTGCTGCCGTTTTTCGGCCTGGCCATGGAGTTGGGGCCGATCGCCGAATGGGGCCTCAAGCTTGAGAAACACCATCTCTCGGTCAACCCGGCGACCTGCGAGACCTCCGCGCCCGGGGTCTTCGCGATCGGCGACGTGGCGAGCTATCCCGGCAAGCTCAAGCTGATTCTGCAAGGCTTTTCCGAGGCGGCGATGGCGGCGCATGCGATCTATCCGATCGTTCATCCCGGCATGGCCCTGCATTTCGAATATTCGACCACCAAGGGCGTGCCCGGGTAATACCCGGCGAAAATTTGGGCGGCTGAGGCGGCCTGACAGCGCCTTCAAATAGGCAGCGCGCCTTCCTTCATGCGCTCCATCGCGAAACGCGAGGAGACATTGCGCAGGTGCACCGAGCCGATCAGCTTCCGATAGAACGCGTCATAGGCGGAGATATCGGGCACGACCACATGCAGCAGATAATCGACATCGCCGCTCATCCGCCAGGCGCCGACGATTTCCGGCGTCGCGGCGACGATCTCGGCGAAACGGGCCAGCCACGCGGCGGAATGATCGGCGGTTTCCACCGAAACGAAGACGGAAACCGGCAGGCCAAGTTTGTCCGCATCGAGAAGCGCGACACGGCTTCTGATGATCCCCTCCTCCTCCATGCGCTTGATACGTTTCCAACACGGCGTGGCGGTAAGACCGACTTTCTCGGCGATCTCGTTGAGCGAGAGCGAGGCGTCCCCGGCGAGCAGGCGCAGGATCGCGCGGTCGATGGCATCGAGCGCTGTCATGGCCGTGATACTGCCATGAAGCGGCTGCCCTGGCCATCCGCTTGCGGAACGGAAAATTCCGGACTAAAGCCGCTTCCGGGTCACGTCCCCCCAACGGGACGCTTTGTCTTCTGGAAGGGAGATGCCATGGCTGAAACCTATGCGGCCACCGCGCGTCCGGCTGCCTTGCCCGACAATCCGAATTTTTCCTCCGGCCCCTGCGCCAAGCGCCCGGGCTTTACCCTCGCGGCGCTGCATGGCGCGCTTTTGGGCCGCAGCCATCGGGCGGCGGAACCGAAGGCCCGGCTTGCCGAGGTGATCGCGCTGTCACGCGAGATTCTGACCATGCCGGAAGACTGGCGCCTTGGAATCGTCCCCGGTTCGGATACCGGCGCGTTCGAAATGGCGCTGTGGTCCATGCTC
>JAJYAF010000457.1 GCA_021779655.1 Pseudomonadota bacterium | reverse complement strand
GATGGGCGCGCAGTTCGCGCGGCGAGAGGCTCAATCCGTGGGGGATGCGAGCGGCATCTGCGCCGTCTGCCGCGACGCGATCAGGGGACAGGCCTCGATATCGAAGCGATCCGCTCCCGGAATGGTCTCGCACGCGCGCGCGCTGTCGAACTGCAAGCCGTAATCGGCGAGCAAATTTTGCCGTGGCGGTTCGCCGCGAAGATGCAGCGCCCAAATGCCTCCGGGCAGCGGATCGGCGAGGCCATCACGAATGCGACGGTCCAGCGAACCTCCCGGCACGATCGGCAGCAGGATGTCGGCAAGCTGATAGGCGCGCGAGCCGGCCGGCAGCAGCGGAATGACGTAGCCGACCGGCTTCTCGATCAGAAAATAGGTGGCGGGGCTGCGCAGCGATCCGGAAACAACGGGTTGGTACGGCTGCGACCAGGGGCGGCGCGACCAGTCCGCGGGCTGGGACCACAGCGCGATGGCAAGCGCCGCGGTCGCCGCGACGAAACCGGTCCGGGGTCCCACGGGTGTCTCGCGCGTCCCTGACGCGGCAAAGGGCAGCACGCGCAGCAAGCGGGAAAGCAGGACGACGATCAGCGGCGCGGCGAGCAGCTCCAGCGCGAGCGCATAGCGATGAATTGAAAATGCCTTTAGCCACATGGCGTAGGCCACCAGGAAAAACAGCAGGAATTGCTTGTCCCGAAGCGTGAAAACCCGCTTGCCGCGGAGCAGGCTCGCGCCCGCGGTCACCGCAAACAGGACGACAAGGATGGCGAACCGCGGATCCCGAAATGGGCCCTCCGATGAACGGTGGTCGCCGATCAGCCAATAGAACGGATAGGCGGCGGCGTCCCATGCGTTGCGTGGCATGAATCGCCAGTCGGCGATCGATGCCATCGGCGCTTCCGGGGAGCGAAAGATGTCATTGTAGAATGGAAACACCGGATTGCCGAACGCTTCCCACATCATCCAGCACCACGCGCCGCCGGTGCAGAGCGCCCCGATGGCGCAGCCGACGGCGAAACAGCACAGCGCCATCGCCGGTCGGGCGGCATACAGCAGCGACGCGCCCGCCCCGATGACAAAAATCATGTTGGTGAGCTTCAGACCCGCGGCGGCGCCCAGCAACAGTCCCGCAATGACATAGCCGCTTCGATGTCGGGCGTCCGACGACAGGATCAGGCCAACACCCCCGATGACGGGCAGGGCCGTGAGGATGTCGGCGAAGCTGGTGCCGACCTCGGACAATGTCATCGGACCGAACGCCGCGATCACGACCGATGCCGCGATCGTCCATCCGTTGGCGCCGCTGCTCAACGCCACGCGCGACACCCAATAGATCAGTGCGAGGTTGAGGCCTTGAATGGCGCCCAGCATCATTCCCGAGAACGGCGCCGCAACATGGTGCCGCAGCAGATAGGCAGGCAGATAGACGAGAGGGTTCAGGAACGTTTGAATGCCGGCCGGCGCGACGTCCTGATCGTATCGCCCATGAAGCAGCGCGAAGGCATTGTACTCGTGATAGTTCAGCCAGTCCCAGTTGATATCTTCGCCGGCAAACCAGGTGTAAGCGGCGCCCGCGGCCAGCGACCCCACGATCACGGCCCACGTCTTGAGACTACGGCTCTGGAAACCGCCGCCCTGGAAATTGCTCCGCGCGGTCGCCGCATTGAAGGCTGCCCGGCCGGTCAACTGCGACCTCCGGTCAAACCCGCAAGTTGAGTCAAATTGAAATACACGCGCGGCACATCCGCACTATGATGGGGGACCGGTTAAGAAACCGCTTGCAGTTCGGCGCGCCGAAGAGCTCCGGGGGAACGGAACCGTGACCGGCGGCCGATCGGCGGCGGACCAGTCCAAACTGGACAATCCGGCCCGCCAATGGCATCAGGGGCGCCAGGCGCTTCTCGAACGGGCCAGGTCCCATGAAACTGTTTCTGCTCAAGCTATTTACGTGGTGGAATGGCCAGACCTTCGGCACGCAATTGTGGACGTGGCGGTACGGCGAACTGGTCGGCGCGGACGAGCAGGGCAACCGCTACTATCGCACCAAGGGGCGCAAGATCGATCCGACGCTCGGCTTCGAGCGGCGCTGGGTGGTCTACAACGGCTATGCGGAAGCGACCCGCGTGCCGCCGTCATGGCACGGCTGGTTGCATCACACCGTTGACGTCGCGCCGACCGAAGAGACCTACACCCCGCGCGAATGGCAAAAGCCGCATGTGCCGAACATGACCGGGACGCCTGCCGCCTATCGGCCCTCCGGTTCGACCCTTGCGAGCGGCCGCCGTCCCAAGGCCACCGGCGATTACCAGCCGTGGACGCCGGGTAGCTGAACCTGCCGATTGTCATTCCGGGATGGTCCAAGGGACCAGACCCGGAATCTCGTGCAAATAACCTCTGGATTCCGGGTTCAGCCCTGCGGACTGCCCCGGAATGAGGACGTAATCGCCTGTGAACAACGGGAACAGCGGGGACATCCTCCACGACGTTGTTGTGTCCCGCTTGGGGGCGTGGCTCAATGGGCCATCTTACGGAGATGGGAAACCACCGCGACGGTTCGGGCTCCAGTTCGCGACTGCCCCGATGAGCAGCGGCTTCCGATCAGGATGTGGCCGGGAGATAGGCCCCCGGCGATCAGCGTCCTGAAATCGCCGTCAATGTGAAGCTGCCGTAGGACAGGAAAGGCCGCTTGGGAAACCAAGCGGCCTTTTTCTTATCGGAGCGTTTTCGAGCGAAGTGGGAACCGGTTCGCGTGAAGAAAACGCGTCAAATAGAAACTCCTTCTCCTCCAATTGAATGCGGTGCCGGATTGGGGCTTACGCCAGCCTGGCTGCGGCGCGACGGTTGGCGCCGCCGCGGCGCTCTTGCGCTGGCGCATTTCTTTCCTTCAGGCGCGCGACAATCTCCGCCGGCGCGGTGTCGGGCGAGCCTGAATCGAATGGCGGCGCCGGGTTGTATTCGAGCCGG
>JAJYAF010000456.1 GCA_021779655.1 Pseudomonadota bacterium | reverse complement strand
AGGTGGCTTTCGCCCTGGCGCGGCCCGACCTTGGGCCGGCGGTGCGTGCGTTTCTCAAGAATTACGTCACTCTCTGAGGCAGCATGAAATTCGCGCACAAGTTCAACCCGAGCACGCTCCGGGAATACGATATTCGCGGGATCGTCGGCGAAACGCTGCAAGAGGCGGACGCCTTCGCGATCGGCCGGACCTTCGGCTCGATCGTCGCCGAGGCCGGCGGCAAGCGGGTCGCGGTGGGACGGGACGGCCGGCTTTCCTCGCCGGTGCTGGCGGAAAAGCTGGTCCAGGGCCTGGTGGCGAGCGGAATGGATGTCATCGATATCGGCCTGGGGCCGACGCCGATGCTGTATTTCGCCGCGTTCACGGAACACACCGATGGCGCGGTTATGGTGACCGGCAGCCATAATCCGGCGAATTATAACGGGTTCAAAATGATGCTCGGGCGCAAGCCGTTTTTCGGCCCGGCGATCACCGATCTGGGCGCGCGCGCCGCTGCCGGCAGCGTGGTGCCGGAGGCCCAGGGAGGGGTGACACGCAGGGATGTGAGCGATGCTTACGTTGATCGTCTGCTTCAGGACTGGGATGGCGGCGGGCAGGGGCTGAAAGTGGTTTGGGACCCTGGCAACGGCGCCGCCGGGGAGGCGCTGGAGAAGCTCGTGACACGCTTGCCCGGCGAGCACACCGTGCTGAACGCCAGGATCGACGGGCGTTTTCCCGCGCATCATCCGGACCCGACGGTGCCCAAGAATTTGCAGCAGCTGATCCGGGCGGGGGCGGAGAAGGGCGCGGATGTGGGCGTTGCCTTCGATGGCGACGCGGACCGTATCGGCATCGTGGACAATACCGGCGAGATCCTGTTCGGCGACCAGTTTCTGGTTCTAATGGCGCGGGACGTGCTGAAGCAGCATCCGCACGCCACGATCATCGCGGATGTCAAGGCGAGCCAGGTGCTGTTCGATGAAATAGCCAAGGCCGGCGGCACGCCCTTGATGTGGAAGACCGGGCACAGCCTGATCAAATCGAAAATGGCGGATGTGAACGCTCCCTTGGCGGGGGAGATGTCCGGGCATATTTTCTATAACGATAAATGGTACGGCTTCGACGACGCGCTGTACGCGGCCGTGCGGCTCTTGGGCGTGATCGCGCGCGGCGACCAGTCAGTGGCCGCGTTCCGGGAGAGTCTGCCCAAGGTCGTCAACACGCCGGAGCTGCGTTTCGACTGTGCCGAGGACAGGAAATTCGCCGTGGTGAAGGAAGTCGCGGGCCGGCTCAAGGCGGGGGGCGAGAAGGTTTCCGATATCGATGGCGTTCGCGTGACCACGCCGGATGGCTGGTGGCTGCTCCGAGCCTCCAACACGCAGGCCGTGCTGGTGGCTCGGGCGGAATCGGCCTCGCAGGCGGGGTTGGAACGGCTGAAGGCGATTTTGGCGGATCAGCTTGCCGCATCGGGGCTCACGCCCGATTTTTCCGGGGCCAATGCCGGCCATTAAGCCGATTATCGGTTTGCGCGATTGATTCCAACGGGCGCTTCGCCAAATTGGGCTTGAAGCCATTTTGCGATGGAAAAGAGCATGCCCCCGATCAGCGGATTGCTGGAAACCGCGCTCTATGTAGAGGACATGGCCCGTGCCTGCCGGTTTTTCGAGGGCACTCTCGGTCTCAAACCCATGGTCTCGGGGGAGCGGCTGACCGCCTTCGATGCCGGGGCTGGCGGCGTGTTGTTGCTATTCAAGCGGGGGGATTCCCGCGCCGATTCGCCGACCAAAGGCGGCGTGATCCCCGGCCATGACGGCGCCGGGCCGCTGCACATGGCCTTCGCCATTCCGGGGGAGAGCTATGCCGACTGGCGGCGGCACCTGATCGGATCAGGCGTTGCGATCCGCAGCGAGGTGCGCTGGCCAGCCGGTGGCCGCAGCCTTTATTTCGACGATCCCGACGGGCATGTGCTGGAATTGGCGACTCCCGGCCTTTGGCCGAATTATTAGAGTGTAGAAACGAATTCGGGTTCGCGCGCGGTATTGAGCGGGTCTTCCGGGCGGCACCCGGCTTGCTTGCTGACACAACCCTCATCTTCCGGCCATCGCCGGGGGATTGCCCGCCGGAAGCAGCGTTCGCACTTAACCGATATACCGCATCCGGCTTCCGGCGGTGGATTTTTCCGCTCGTGAGGAGATCTGAGAATGAGAGCACTTTGCTGGCACGGTAAAAACGACATTCGCTGCGACACCGTTCCCGATCCGCAGATTCAAGACCCGAACGATGTGATAATCAAGGTCACCGCCTGCGCCATATGCGGCTCCGATCTTCACATCATGGACGGCATGATTCCCGAAATGGAGAAGGGCGATGTGCTCGGCCACGAGACGATGGGCGAGGTGGTCGAACTCGGCAAAGGGGTAACCCAGCTGAAGGTGGGCGACCGTGTCGTGGTTCCCTTCACCATCTCCTGCGGAGCGTGTTTCTTCTGCAAGAATGGATTTTATTCCGCTTGCGAACGCAGCAATCCGGATGCCGAAAAAGCCCGCAAGATGTGGGGCCACGCGCCGGCCGGCCTGTTCGGCTATTCTCATATGCTGGGCGGCTATGCCGGGGGGCAGGCCGAATATATGCGCGTGCCCTATGCCGATATCGGCCCGATCAAGGTGCCGGACGGCCTTACGGATGAGCAGGTGCTGTTCCTCTCCGATATCTTCCCGACCGGTTATATGGCGGCGGAGTTCTGCGACATAAAGCAAGGCGAAACGGTGGCGGTCTGGGGCTGTGGCCCGGTCGGTCAATTCGCCATCCGCAGCGCGTTCCTGCTGGGCGCAGCCCGCGTGATCTCAATAGATACGGTTCCAGAACGCTTGCGGCTTGCCGGCTCCGCCGGCGCGGTCACGATCGATTTCCGCAACGAGGATGTCTATGACCGCATTCAGGATTTGACCTCGGGGCGGGGCGCCGATGCCTGCATCGACGCCGTCGGCACT
>JAJYAF010000455.1 GCA_021779655.1 Pseudomonadota bacterium | reverse complement strand
TATGCGGGGAGATGCCATCCAGCACCCTGCCCATCCGCACGATCACGCCGCTATCGGGGATATCCGGCTGGAAGACCCTGGTGCAGTTCGGCTTGGCGAAAATCGCGCGGGCCACGTCCGTGCCCACTTTCCGCGCATCGATGTCGAAGGCCGCCACCACCGCGATATCGCTGGGCAGATAGCCGCCGATTTCGGTATGCATCAGCCCCACCACGCCGGACCGGCAACGCTCGGGCGTGTAATAATGAATCCCCTGGATCAGCGAACTGGCGCAGTTGCCCATCCCGGCAATCGCGATGCGGATGCCGACATTCTTGGCCATGGTAACCTCTTTCTTCGAAACGGCCGGAACCGTAACCCGGATTATGTCACAACCATGTCAGAGATCAAAATGCTTCTCGCGCCATTCACCGGCCTCGCGGTGCATTTCCGCTTGCCGCCGGCACCGGCGATATTCCCGATCATGGTTTCCTGTTACGCGGAATGGCCCATCCTGGAGCGGCTGGCCGCCAAGGTACTGGCCGGCAGACCGGCAGCGCCATTGCCATTCCGCGGCGACTCTGTTAGCCGCAAAGATCGTGAACCGTAAACTTCCTGTAATATGAGCAGACTGAGCGAGCCAACCCCGACCGATCCGGGGATACGCACCCGGCTTGCCGATTTCACGAGCATTGCCGATGCCCTGGATTATGCCGCGCGGGGCGCGGCCGGGCTTAATATCTATTCCGGCAGGGGCGAACTCCGGGAAGTGCTCCCCTATGCCCTGCTGCGGGAGCAGGCGGTAACGCTCGCCCGCAGGTTACTGGCGCTCGGCCTCCGGCCAGGGGAAAGAATCGGTCTCCTGGCGGAGAGCGACGGTGATTTCGCCCGCACCTTTTATGCCTGCCAGTATGCCGGGCTGGTGCCCGCGCCGCTGCCCCTGCCGGTGGCGTTCGGCGGCAAGGAGGGCTATATCGCCTTTTTGCGCCGGATGATCCAGTCGGCGGATGCCCACGCGGTTTTCTGCCCGGAAATCCTTAAAGACTGGCTCAATGAGGCGGTGGCCGGAATCGGGCTCAAATTCAGCGGCACGATCGCGGCCCTGGAAAACGCGCCGCTCGCCCCGCAACATGCCTTGCCGCCGCCCGATCCCGATTCGCTCGCCTATTTGCAGTTTTCCTCGGGCAGCACACGTTTTCCCGTCGGTGTTGCCGTGACGCAACGGGCCTTGATGGCCAACGCGCATGGCATGGCCAGGCACGGCCTGCATATCGGCCCGCGGGACCGCGCCACCACCTGGCTGCCCTTCTATCACGACATGGGCCTCGTCGGCTTCTTCCTGATGCCCATGGCCTGCCAATCCACCATCGACATTCTGCCGACTCGGGAATTCGCCCGCCGGCCCCTGCTCTGGCTGCAACTCATCAGCCGCAACCGGAGCACGATTTCCTTCAGCCCCTCTTTCGGCTACGAGGTCTGCACCAAGCGCGCCAGGACCGCCTCGACCGAGGGGATCGACCTTTCCACCTGGCGCCATGCCGGTATCGGCGGGGACATGATCCGCCCGAATGTCCTCACCCGCTTCGCCGAGCGGTTCGCCGTCAACGGCTTCTCGGCGAAAGCGTTCACCCCCTGCTATGGCATGGCCGAAGCCACGCTCGCCTTGACCTTCACCCCGGAGGGCCAGGGCGCCCGCGAAGACAGGGTGGATGGCGCGATCCTGGAGCGCGAGCACCGCGCGGTTCCGGCGGACGCGGAAAGCGCGCGCAGCCGGGCCTTCATCGTGTGCGGCAAGATGCTGCCCCTGCATGAAATCGAAATTCGCGACGAAACCGGCGCCCCGCTTCCGGAGCGGGAGGTCGGCAGGATTTTCGTCCGTGGCCCCAGCCTGATGCTGGGGTATTTTCACGCCGCCGAGGAGACGGCGCGCGTGCTCTCGCCGGAAGGCTGGCTGGATACCGGGGATCTCGGCTACCTGCTGAATGGTCAGGTGGTCCCTACCGGCCGCGCCAAGGACCTCGTCATCATCAATGGCCGCAATCTCTGGCCACAGGATCTGGAATGGACGGCGGAGGCTGAAATCCCCGGTCTGCGCAGCGGCGACGTGGCCGTTTTCTCCGTGGATGACGGGGAAGATGAAGAAGTCATCGCCCTGGTCACCTGCCGCGTCACCGACCCGGCGGGGCGTGAGGCCTTGGTGGATGGCGTGACCCGGTTCTTTCGCGGCAGGCACGGGCTCGATATCCGCGTGGTGCCGGTCCCGCCCCACAGCCTGCCGCAAACCTCATCCGGCAAGCTAAGCCGCACCCGCGCCCGGGCGATGTTCCTGGCCGGCGCGTTCGGCTTCAATCCCTCGGTCGAAGCGGCGGAATAATGCCTTCCGTCGCGCTCACCGGCGCGACGGGGTTTCTCGGCCTGCATCTCCTCCCGGCCCTGCTCGAAACCGGGTTCACGGTCCGCATCCTGGCCCGCCGGCCTCCGCCAAAGGGCGCGTGGGACGGACTAGTCTTCGATACCGTCCATGGCAGCCTGGCCGACAGCGCGGCGCTTCACGAACTCACGCAAGGGGTCGCGGTCGTGATCCACGCCGCCGGTCTCATCAAGGCCCGCTCGCGCGCCGAGTTCCTGCAAGTCAACCGCGACGGAACGGCCGCGCTGGCTTCAGCCGCCCGCAAAGCCGCACCGGATGCCAGGTTCCTGCTCATCTCCTCCCTGGCCGCGCGTGAACCGCGCCTTTCCGATTACGCCTTCAGCAAGCATGCGGCCGAGGTGGCCGCGCGCGCGGCATTCCCGGAACTCCCGGAGCGGCTTGCGATCATCCGCCCACCGGCGATCTATGGCCCCTGGGATACGGAAACCCTGGCGCTGTTCCGCGCCGCGCGCCGCGCTTTCGTTCCCGTTTTCGGGAATGGGCGCGTGGCGATCATTCATGCGCGAGACGCCGCTTGCGGCATCGCGGCGCTTGCCGCCTCGGGCCGCGCGGGCCGCTTC
>JAJYAF010000454.1 GCA_021779655.1 Pseudomonadota bacterium | reverse complement strand
GTTCGAGGAGGAGATCGTGCAGATCTGCGAGATCATCCACGCGCACGGCGGCCAGGTGTACACCGACGGCGCCAACATGAACGCACTGGTCGGCGTGGCCAAGCCCGGCAAGTGGGGTTCGGACGTCAGCCACCTCAACCTGCACAAGACCTTCTGCATCCCGCACGGCGGCGGCGGCCCGGGCGTCGGCCCGTGCGCGGTGAAATCGCACCTGGCGCCGTTCCTGCCCAAGACCTTCGGCGGCGAAGGCGATGTCGGCATGGTCTCGGCCGCCAGCTTCGGCTCGGCCAGCATCCTGCCGATCAGCTGGATGTACATCGCCATGATGGGCGCCGAGGGCCTGCGCCGCGCCACCCAGGTGGCCCTGCTCAACGCCAACTACGTCGCCAGGCGCCTGGCCCCGCACTACAAGACGCTGTACACCGGCCGCAACGGCCTGGTGGCGCACGAGTGCATCCTCGACCTGCGCCCGCTCAAGGACGCCACCGGCATCGGCGCCGAGGACGTGGCCAAGCGCCTGATCGACTTCGGCTTCCACGCGCCGACGCTGAGCTTCCCGGTGGCCGGCACGCTGATGGTCGAGCCGACCGAGAGCGAGAGCCAGCACGAGCTGGACCGCTTCATCGACGCGATGATCCAGATCCGCGAGGAGATCCGCGCGGTCGAGGACGGCCGCCTGGACCGCGAGGACAACCCGCTCAAGCACGCGCCGCACACCGCCACCATGGTGACCGGCAGCGAGTGGACCCACGCCTACCCGCGCGAGCTGGCCGCGTTCCCGCTGCCCAGCCTCAGGCTGCAGAAGTACTGGTCGCCGGTGGCCCGCGTGGACAACGTCTACGGCGACAAGAACATCATGTGCGCGTGCATCCCGGTCGAGGCCTTCAAGGGCGAGATCGAGGCGTTCAGCGAGCCGAACGTGATGTAAGCGGCGCACCTCGCGCTTGCCCTAAAGCCCCGCTTCGGCGGGGCTTTTTCTTGCCCGCTTGTCCCGTCCCTTGCGCCGCGTATAACATACGTTATAACCATCACGCGGAGCCCGCCATGAAGCTCAAGATCACCCGCATCGGCAATTCGGCCGGCGTCATCCTGCCCAAGGAACTGCTGGCCCGGTTGCGGTTGGAGAAAGGCGACGAGCTGTATGCCATCGAGACTCCCGACGGCGTAAGGCTGACGGCGTTCGATCCCACGCTGGCGCAGCAGATGGAGGTGGCCGAGACGGTCATGCGCAAGCGGCGCAGTCTGCTCAACAAGCTGGCTCAGTAGGGGGAATCGCCATGATCATCTGGATCGAAAAGGCGCTGGCCCTCGCCGTGCATGATCGTCAACTGGCCGAGCACGGCGGCATTGCCGGCGTGCGCGATGAACGCTTGCTCGACTCCGCGCTGGGGCGCCCCCAGCAACGTCATGCCTATGGCGAACCGCCTCCGGATCTTGCCGATCTTGCCGCCAGCCTGGCCTTCGGATTGGCGCGCAACCACCCCTTCATGGATGGCAACAAGCGCACTGCCGCGGTGCTCTGCGAAACCTTCATTCTTCTCAACGATGCGGAACTGCAGGCCGACGACGTCGAGCTGTATCCGATCTACATCGCCCTCGCGGAAGGCACCCTTGCCGAGCAGGAGTTCGCCGACTGGTTGCGACGGCGCCTGATCCTGGCCGGCGATCCGCAGGTGAACGAGGCGGCACCCGAATACGCGCGACGTCGAGCATCGCGTTGAGAGAGCTGCCGCAGCTGGCTAGGCGTGTTGACCTCGAAATGGCGCGCCACTCAGGCGGATCCCGCCCGCGGCACGGCAATCCCCTGTTCCATCTGATAGAGGAAACCGATGGATGCCCCGTTCGTGGGGTTGGTGTTATAGACGCTGGTGAGGTATTGCCGGCCATGGGAGTAGACGGCCGTTTGCGGAGGCATGTTGACGTACTGCCCAACCGGAATTCCGGATGGGTCATAGTCCGTACGAAATGGGACATCCACGAGCCGGCTCGTTCCAGCCTTCCAGTCCAGCTTAAACTGCAGCGTACCCTGGTCGCCTCCATAGTAGAAGGTGCTCTTATCGTGCGGATCCAGCTCTCCGCCGCCGCCGTACTGAGGCGGGCCGTAAAAGGCATCAAGCAGCTTGCCGTCAGTGGTCCAGATGCTCACACGCTTGGGCGAAAAGTCAGTCTCGGCGACCCAGAGCCGGCCACGGCCATCAATGGTGATGCCATTGGGATGGTTGAAGTGGAGCGGGTTGTAGGGGCCGGGCATGGGCTTGCCAGGAACCCCTATGGCCCGAAGGAACTTCCCTTCAGAGTTGAATACCTTGACTTGCTCACTGCCGCCCCAGTCGCTGATGTAAACGCTGCCATCCGGGCCGAGTGTGATCTGCTGGGGATCTTCCAGGCCCTGGCTGATTACGGTCTGGGGCGCCGGCAGGCGGATGGCCGGAGGATCGCCCTCCGGCGCGAGTCCGGCCGGCAACGTGTAGCGCAGGAGGTGGACGCCGGAAAGGGCCAGCAGGCGCCCGGAGCTATCGAATGCAAGGCCGCGGGGATCATGGAGTGGCATGGCGCCCAGGGACTTGCGGTCCGCCGCGTCCACGAACAGCACCTCGTTCAACTTCGGAAGGCTGGCCGCGACTATCCCATTGCGCACCGCCAGGCCGCTGAGAGCGGCAACGTCTGAGGGCTTGTTCCATGCTCCGCCACCGCCCGGGAACTTCCAGTTCTGCTCCAGGACAGGCCGATCTTCACCGGTGCCGAAGCGGGTGTCCTGCGGCGCTTTGCCAGGTGTCTTTGTCAGCTCGTACAATCGCAACTCGTCTGCCCAGGCAGACCCGGTATATGCATAGACATCCGGGACCGGGTGATCGCCTTCATCCCGCGCAAGCTCGGTGGCGCCGGTCCACACACCACCGATCCAGAGTTGGCCGTGGACCTTGGCGCCATTCATGTCCAGCCAGGCGATTCCGCTTCCGCCCTCACTCACA
>JAJYAF010000453.1:2183-2977 GCA_021779655.1 Pseudomonadota bacterium | reverse complement strand
GGCCTATCTGGGCATTGAGAGGGTTACAATGTCGGCAGAATCGCAGCAGTTGAACGAACAGATCACGCAATCCCTTGTCTTGTTGCGGAGGCATCTTTGACTGGGATACCGCCGTTCTCCGGCTGGCGGAGCTGAACTCCCGCGCCGAGGACCCGAAGCTCTGGGATAACCCCGCCGCCGCCGAAGGCATGATGCGCGAACGTGGCCGGCTTTCCGACATGATCGCGGGCGTTGAGGCATTGGAGCGCGAACGCGACGAAGCCCTGGAACTCATCGCATTGGCCGAAGCCGAAAGCGACCAGGCCATGATAAAGGAAACTGTCGCCGCACTCGCCGTGCTTGCCGAGGAAGCCAAGCGCCAGGAAATCGAAAGCCTGCTCTCCGGCGAGGCGGACAGCCGCGATGCCTTCCTCGAAATCAACGCCGGTTCCGGCGGCACCGAAGCGCAGGACTGGGCGGAAATGCTGCTGCGCATGTACACCCGCTGGGCGGAGCGCCGGAACTTCAAGGTGGAGATGCTCGACCGGTCGGAAGGCGAGCAGGCCGGCATTAAATCCGCGACGCTGCAAATCAGCGGCCCCAATGCCTATGGCTGGCTGAAAACCGAATCCGGCGTGCACCGGCTGGTCCGGATCTCCCCCTTCGATTCAGCCGCCCGGCGGCATACGAGCTTCGCCAGCGTCTGGGTCTATCCGGTGGTGGACGATACCATCGAAATCGCGATCAACCCGGCCGATCTGAGGGTTGACACGTTCCGCGCCTCGGGCGCCGGCGGCCAGCACGTGAACAAGACC
>JAJYAF010000453.1:0-2173 GCA_021779655.1 Pseudomonadota bacterium | reverse complement strand
GAATCCGCGATCCGCATCACCCATATCCCCTCCGGCATCGTCGTCGCCTGCCAGACCGACCGCAGCCAGCACCGCAACCGCGCCACCGCGATGAACATGCTGAAGGCGAGGCTCTACGAAATGGAATTGCAGAAGCGCGAAGCCGCCGCAGCCAGCGCCGAGGCCGCGAAAACCGATATCGGCTGGGGCCATCAGATCCGTTCCTACGTTCTGGCGCCCTATCAGCTGGTCAAGGACCTCCGCACCGGTTACGAAACCGGCAACCCCGCGGCAGTGCTGGATGGCAATCTCGATCCCTTCATGGCCGCGGCACTCGCCGCCCGGGTGGGCGCAACCCGCTCCGATGCCAGCGCGATGGCGCAGTAGAACAGCAGCGCCTGCTCTTTGTGCCGAAGCACCTGGCCGGCGCTGTCACTGGTTCGCGATTCCCAGATCGCGCCGCTGGCTTTCGTCGAGCGGAAACGGGGCCTGCCGCATCGCCGCCGCGCGCCACCAGGCGGGCAGATCGTCCATTCCGAACTCCGGCAACGCGGTGAGGCCTTGGCGGCTTTTGGAGCGCCGGCTCTCCTGCAGGTGGATGACCGGGGGCCTTGCGGAAAAACGTTGCAGTAATTTACCGAAACGATGTTTCGCGACCCGCCTGTAGAGGCTCTCCCGCAGCCACAGCGTGGAGAAATCTTCCCGCAGGCTCAGCTCCCACCAGGCATATCCTAAGGAAACCTGATCCCAGATATGGGGAAAACGCTCACAATAATCGCACCATAAGTCCAGCAACCGGCCGGCCACGGGAGTGGAGCCGAAATAAATCTGGCCGCTCATGAATTCCCAGCCCTGCCGGCGCACCACCGCGAAATCGGCGGCGATATTTTCCACCTCGTGCAACGGGCGAAACAGGCGCGCATCCGCGTCCAGCCAGAGCAGAGCGCACCGCTCCGCCTGGTACATCTCCCGGATGAAGAGCGCCTTCTGCGCGCAGTTCTCCAGCCACGAACCGCGCGCCGCCCGCGGCTCGATACGGGCGTTTAGTCCAAGCCTGCGAACATCCTCGCGCAGGGATGCGGCGCGGGCCTCGTAGGCGGTGCCGGGGGTGTAGTAGGAAACGATCAGCGGGTGCGGCATGGCGGGCGCGTTGTTACATTCATTTCGTTACAATTCAAGCTGTCAGCCCGGCGGTGGAGACTGCTGAGCGAGCCGGTTATTGACCGCGCCGCCGGGTCATCTACATTGCCCAGGCCAAACCCCCATGCCGAAATTTTGAAACCCGGTTCACACCCCCGACCGTTCGCGGTTCGCCGCAAAGGCCATGGATGAGCCACGCCGTTGTCGTGGCGCATCCCGATGACGAAGCCTTATGGCTGAGCGCAGCCTTGGCTGGCGCCAAATCCGTTATCCTGTGCTTCGGCGCGCCGTTCGGCCAGGCGGAAAAGGCGGAATCCCGCCGGCGGGCCGTGGCCGAGTTACCGCTTTCCAACATCGTCAACCTCGCGATTCCGGAATCCGGCGTCCATAAGCTGGTGGATTGGGCCAATCCGGAACTGACCCCGACCGGCATGGCGATCCGCGATCCAGCCGGACAGCGTCGTTACGACGATAATTTTGCCAGACTGACGGCCGCGCTCGCGCCGCTCCTTCAGGGCGTTGAGGATGTCTACACCCA
This sequence comes from Pseudomonadota bacterium, assembly GCA_021779655.1. The sequence goes on along the minus strand of JAJYAF010000453.1, from coordinate 516 downwards.
TAACGCATGGGGCGAATACGGCCATCCCGAGCATGTGCAGGTGCATCGGGTCATCGCCGCCTTGCAGAAAAATTTCCGGTTCACCTTGCGGTTTTCCAACTATGTCGGCCCGGCAAGCTTCGCCCTCGCACGGCAGTTGGGCGCGCAGCCTTGCTGGAGAGAAAAACGCATCGTCCAGCCAGACGTGCAACTGGCGAAGCGCCTGCGCGGCGTTTATCAGCGCCACGGGGTGTGGACGTGGTCGCGGTTGCATCGCTGGCCCAGGGAAGAAGTCTATTACGCTCAGCCGGCTGGCGCCGCGGCGTCCGGGCGAGATCTTTCCGGCGAAACGCTGATCGATATTACCGCGCTGCGCTGGTGGCGCCGGCCGCAAGCGGCGCTGCGGCGCCTGCCATAGGCAGGCGGTGCTTCACGCCTGGTTCAACGCGATCAGGCTTTTGCGAATCTCCCGGCTGCGGTTGATCTTGTCCTCGATATAGGCGGTATCGCCCCAGCGCACCGCGCGCGCAGATCGGA
>JAJYAF010000452.1 GCA_021779655.1 Pseudomonadota bacterium | reverse complement strand
GCCGGCGGTGATCCCTACCAGATGCAGATCGAGGCGACCGCCGCGACGGTGATGGCAAGGCTCGCGCATTACGGCGCCGGGCACCAGGTGTGCTACCAGTCGCGCGCCACGCCGCAGCGATGGCTGACGCCCAGCACGCTGGACGCGGTCGCTCAGGCTGGAGCGGACCGCGTGGCGGTGGTGGTCGTGCCGATCGCCTTCGTTTCCGACCACGTGGAAACCCTGGTCGAGCTGGACATCGAGGTCGCCGAACACGCGCGGGCGCTGGGCGTTCCGGGATATTTTCGCGCGGCCGCGCCCAATGACGATGCCCGGTTCATCGCGGCGCTGGCGGGCATTGCCGGGCGCGCGCTTGCGCGCGGCCCCGGGTTGTGCAGCGATTCCGGCGGGCGGCGCTGCGGCGCCGCGCATGCGGGCTGTCCTGTGCATGCTGCGCATGCGGGTTGTCCTCTGCCTGCTGTCCCTGGAACGGTCATGGTTCACCCTGATGCGGCCTGAGCTGATTATCTTCGATTGCGACGGTGTGCTGGTGGACAGTGAAGCCATCGCCTCGCGGCTGGTGGCGCAAAACCTCACTTCCCTGGGCTGGCCGATGACCACCGGGCAGGCCATGGCGCGTTTCATCGGCATGTCCATCGCCGATATGGAGCCGGTGATCGCGGCGCGGCTTCAACGGCCCTTGCCGGAAGGCTGGCGGCGCGATCTGGCCGCCGGGCTGGTGGCCGCGCTGGCGGCGGATGCCGCGCCGGTTCCCCATGCGCGGGAGACGCTGGAGCGGGTGAACAGGCTGGGGATCGACTGGCGCGTCGCCTCCAATTCGTCGGATGAGGAAATGGCGGTCAAGTTCGCCCATACCGGCCTTGCCGATCTGACCCTGGGCCGCACGCTCTCGGCAACCAGCCTGATGCCCGAAGGCGTGCGGCCCAAGCCCGCGCCGGATGTTTTCCTGCGCGCGGCGGCCATGGCGGGGGTGGCGGCGCGCGGCTGCCTGGTGCTGGAGGATAGCCGGCTCGGCGTGGCCGGCGCGGTGGCGGCGGGAATGGCCTGCGACGGCTTTGCCCCGCATGGCGATGGCGCCTCCCTGCTCGCCGCCGGCGCGCGCCGGATTATTCGCAGCCTGCCGGAATTCGTGGAACGATTGGAGAGGGCCTGAACATGGTGATTGCCGCGCTGTTGCCGTTCTACCGGTGGGAGCTTGCCTTCCACATCATCGCCTTCACGGCCTGGATGGCGAGCCTGTTCTACCTGCCGAGGCTTTATGTGTATCATTGCCAGGTGGCGCCGGGCAGCCCCGAATCCGAACGGTTCAAGGTGATGGAGCGGCGCCTGCTCAAGCAGATTTCCAACCCGGCGATGATCGCGACCTGGGTGATCGGGATCATGCTGATCCTGACGCCGGGCGCCGTGAACTGGCACGCCGCCTGGTGGTGGGTGAAGTTTACGGGCGTGCTGCTGATGAGCGGATTCCACGGCGCCTGCGCACGCTGGCGGAAGGATTTCCTGAACGACGCCAACCGCCGCCCCGAACGGTTCTACCGGATCGCGAACGAGATTCCCACCGTGCTGCTCGTGGTGATCGTGGTCGCGGTGGTGGTGTTCCGCTAAACGGGAATCATGCGCAATCCACAACCTTTAGTTGCAATTTTCCCGGCTCCGCGCCGGGTTGACCTTCCCGCGCTTTTCGCTCATTAGGACTCACGGGCCGTTTCGTGCCCGTGCTTCCCAAAAAAACCGCCCACCGGGCGAACCGAACGGCCCGGATGCAGGCGGTCCCCCCGGGATTGCCTCCCGGGATCGCCCATCTGGATTGGACATCTGATGCATCTCGCCGAATTGAAGGCCAAAACCCCCACGGACCTGCTGAGTCTCGCCGAGGAGCTGGAGGTGGAAAACGCCTCCTCGTTGCGCAAGCAGGATATCATGTTCGCCATCCTCAAGGCCTTCGCGGAGAACGATCAGGCCATCCATGGCGACGGCACGTTAGAGATACTTCCGGACGGCTTCGGCTTCCTGCGCAACCCGGAGGCCAATTACCTGCCGGGGCCGGAGGATATCTATGTCTCGCCCGCCCAGGTGCGGCGCTTCGGCCTGCGTACCGGCGATACCGTGGAAGGCGAGATCCGTGCGCCCAAGGAGGGCGAGCGGTATTTCGCGCTGGTTAAGGTCGACAAGATCAATTTCCAGGAACCGGACGCGGTGCGCCACCGGATCAATTTCGATAACCTGACCCCGCTTTATCCCACCTCGCGCCTGCGCATGGAGGTGGAGGTGCCCGAGCCGGCCGCGAAGGGGCTGCCCAAGGACAATACCGCGCGGGTGATCGACCTGATCGCGCCGATCGGCAAGGGCCAGCGGGCGCTGATCGTCGCGCCGCCGCGCACCGGCAAGACCGTGATGCTGCAAAACATCGCCTCCGCGATTTCCGCGAATCATCCGGAGGTTTTCCTGATCGTGCTGCTGATCGACGAGCGGCCGGAGGAAGTGACGGACATGTCGCGCAGCGTGAAAGGTGAAGTCGTCGCCTCGACCTTCGACGAACCGGCGGGCCGCCATGTGCAGGTGACCGAAATGGTGCTGGAGAAGGCCAAGCGGCTGGTGGAACATAAGCGTGACGTGGTGATTCTGCTGGACAGCGTCACCCGCCTCGCGCGGGCCTATAATACGGTGGTGCCTTCCTCCGGCAAGGTACTGACCGGCGGCGTGGACGCCAACGCGCTGCAACGCCCGAAGCGTTTCTTCGGCGCGGCGCGCAATATCGAGGAAGGCGGCTCGCTCACCATCATCGCCACCGCGCTGATCGATACCGGCAGCCGCATGGACGAGGTGATTTTCGAGGAGTTCAAGGGCACCGGAAATTCCGAGATCATTCTCGACCGCAAGCTCTCCGACAAGCGCACCTTCCCGGCCATCGACATCACCAAATCCGGCACGCGCAAGGAAGAATTGCTGGTGGACAAGGCGGTGCTTTCCAAGATGTGGGTGCTGCGCCGTA
>JAJYAF010000029.1:2276-12629 GCA_021779655.1 Pseudomonadota bacterium | reverse complement strand
CTGCCACCGCGCGTGGCATGATGGCGCATGGCATTTTTAACCGAGCCGGAACCGGCGCGAGGCGTGGCGATTGACGTGCTGCCCGGTATCCGCAGGGTGGTGGCGCGCAATCCTGGCGTGATGACCTATCACGGCACCAATACCTATCTGCTCGACCGGGAGGATGGGATCACGGTGATCGACCCCGGGCCGGCGGACGAGCGGCACGTGCAGGAAGTGGTGAACGCGGCCGGGGGCAAGCCGATCATCCGCATCGTGGTAACGCACGCGCATCGGGACCATCACGGCGCGGTCGCGGCGCTGCAACAGGCAACCGGCGCGCCAAGCTGGGGTTACGCGCGCAGCGGCACGCCCCATGAGTTCACGGCCGACCATGGCCTTGACGATGGCGCGCAGGTGGCGGGCCTTGAGGCGATCCATACGCCCGGGCACGCGGTGGATCATTTAAGCTTCGCCTATTCCGTTCCCGGCGTGGGGCGAATTTTATTCTCCGGAGACCATGTCATGGCGTGGTCATCCTCAATCGTTAATCCGCCGCTCGGCGATATGCGAGCCTATTATCAATCGCTCACGCTGGTTCTGGAGCGGGATGACGCGATCTACCTGCCTGGCCATGGGCCGATGGAACGCAATCCCAAGCCCCTGGTAAGAGCCTTGCTGGCGCACAGGCAGATGCGCGAGGCGGCGATCCTGAAATCGCTGAACGGCGGGGCGCGTTCCGTGGCGGACATCGCCACGCAGCTTTACGGCAAAACAAACGAACATCTGCAAATTGCGGCCGAGCGCAACGTGCTCGCGCATCTGCTGAAATTGCGGCAGGAAGGCCGGGTGACCGAACTTGGGGATGAGCCGTCGATCCCTTCATCCATGCCGTCCGGAGAAAATATTGGGGACAAGGAGAGCCAACTCGTGGCGTATCATGCAATGGCCCGCCGCGACGCTGTGCGGGAGTTCCGCAAGGCCTGAGTTGCTCGGGCGGTTCAGCGTTTCGTGGCCCGGGCGCTGCCACGGAGATGGCGGCCGAGGAACAGCAGGATCGGCGCCGCAATGAAGATCGAGGACGACGTCCCGACCACGATGCCGAACAGCATGACCCAGGCGAAGCCGGAAAGCGCCGTGCCGCCGAACAGGGCCAGCGGCAGCGCCGCGAGGAAGACCGTGCCGGAGGTGCCGAGCGTGCGGTTGAGGGTTTCGTTGATCGAAAGGTCGATCAGGTCGCGCAGCGGCATGGCTTTGTATTTACGCAGATTCTCCCGCATCCGGTCATACACCACAACCTTGTCGTTGGTGGAGTAGCCGATGATCGTGAGAATCGCCGCGATGGTGACAAGATCGAACGGGATACGGGTGATCACCATAAAGCCGATGGTCTTGGTCGTATCCAGCAACAGCGTCGCGACCGCGCCGACCGCGAACTGCCATTCGAAGCGGAACCAGATATAGGCAAGGATCATCACGAAACTGAGCAGGAGCGCTTCGAGCCCCTGGCTGAAAAGCTGGCGCGAGACCGAGGCGCCGACAGCCTGGGTGGAGAGGATTTTGGCCCCCGGGGCCGCCATGCCGAGCGCATTCTGGGCCGCGGTGATCGCGTCCTGGGTGGCCGCCGCATTCTCCCGCGATTCAAGGCTGATCAAAACTCCCCGGCCGGCGGCGGCACCGCTGCCAAAGCTCTGCAACGCGGCACCGGCAAGGCCGTTTTTGGCGAGGGCGGCGCGCAGGGCCGGAAAATCCACCTTTTGCGGCGTTTGCACCTGCAACACCACGCCGCCCCGGAAATCCAGCCCGAGGTTTAGGCCGGGATAGAAAAACAGGATGACCGAGGCGGTGGAGAGCAGGGCGGAGACGAGAAGCCCGGCGAAGCGGCCGTTCATGAAACGGATGCGCGTGCCATCCGGCACCAGGCGGAACAGCGGTTTTGTAAGCAATACCATGGATCGACCTATCAGACCGGCAAGGCGGCGGGGCGGCGGGCGGTATACCAGCGCGAGGTGATCAGCCGGACCAGGACCGTGGCCGTGAACAGGGTGCTGATAATGCCGACGCAAATGGTAACCGCGAAGCCGCGCACCGGCGGCGAGCCGAAAATGAAGAGGGTGACATGCGCGAGCAGGGTGGTGACATTGCTGTCGATGATGGTCGCATACGCGCGCTTATAACCCGCCTCCAGCGCGGCGAGCGGCTTGCGCCCGGCCCTGACCTCCTCGCGTACCCGCTCGTTGATGAGAATGTTGGCATCCACCGCCATTCCCAGCGTGAGCAAAATCCCCGCCATCCCCGGCAGCGTGAGGGTAGCGCCCATCAGCGAGAGCAGCGCCAGCATGAGAATGAGGTTCATCACCAGCGCGATATTCGCGAACCAGCCGAACAGGCCATAGAAGGCCGCCATGAACAGCAGCACCAGGATGAACCCCGAGAGCAGCGACAGCGCGCCCGCCCGGATGGCATCGGCGCCGAGTTCCGGCCCGACGCTCTGTTCCTCGACGATGGCGAGCGGCGCGGGCAAGGCCCCGGCGCGCAGCAGCAAGGCGAGATCGGTGGCCTTCTGCGCGGTATAATTGCCGGTGATCTGGCCGGAGCCCCCGGTGATCGGCTCGCGGATGACCGGCGCCATGAGGATTTTGCCGTCCAGGATGATGGCGAAGGGCTTGCCCACATTGGCGCGCGTGACATCGGCGAATTCCTGCGCGCCGCGGCCGTTAAGGGTGAAGTTGATGACCCACTCGCCGCTTTGCGGGTCGGTGCTGGCCTGCGCGTTTTCAAGATCGGAGCCATCCACCGACACATAGGAGAAGACCGCCAGCTTCTGGCTGGGATCGTCCTGCATGGGCAGAATTTCGTCTCCGAGCGGCGGTGGGCCGCCGGGCGCGGCATTGATGTCCACGAGCTGGAAGGTCATGTGCGCGGTGGTGCCGATAAGCGTGCGGATGCGCTGCGGATCGGACACGCCGGGAAGCTGGACGACGATCTGGTCGCTGCCCTGTCGGGCGATTTGCGCGTTCAGCACCCCGGAGCCGTCGATCCGGCGGGAAATGATGGTAATGGATTGGTCGAGCGCCTGGGCCTTGCGGGCAGCAAGAGCCCGGGGCGGGATGGAGAGGTAAACCGTACCGTCCGGCGCGATGTCCAGATTCAAATTCGGGCCGGCACCGCTGCCGCCATTGTAAACGACGAGCTTGGAAAGAGCCGCCTGCGCCTGGACAATGTCCCCCGTATTGAGCAGGTGCAGGGAAACCCGGTCATGTGCCGGGTCGGCGTGGAGATAGAGATAGCCAAGCCCGGCGTTGCGCATGGCCTGGCGGGTCTCGTCCACCAGCGTGTTCAGATCCTGCTCAAGTATGGCGTTGAAGTCGATCTGCAGCAGCAGGTAGCTGCCGCCCTTGAGGTCAAGCCCGAGATGGACCTGCGTCCAGGGCAGGAAGGCGGGAAGGAATTTCGGCCGGGGGCCAAGATTGGGCAGGCACAGCAGCAGGCCGAGCGCGCAGGCGAGCAGGATGCTGAGGGTCTTGGCACGGGTGAAGTACAGCATGGCGGATCGGGTGTGGCTCCGGACGGATTGCGCTGCTTCGAGCGGAAGCGGTATGGCTGCGGCGCAGGCCGGGCGCAACCCCTGGCCGGCCGGAGGATGGCAGGATGGCGCGGCTGAGAATCGGGCTGATGGGTGCCGGGCATTTCGGCCGTTTCCACGCGCTCAAGCTTGCGGCGGCCGAGCGGGCGGAATTCTCAGGCATTACCGATCCGGACGCCGCGCGCGCGCAGGCCGTGGCGGCGGAAACCGGCGGGCGGGTTCTTGGGGCCGAGGATTTGCTCGCGGCCTCTGACGCCGTGATCATCGCCGCGCCGGCGGAGCTGCATTACCGGCTGGCGGCGCAGGCGCTTGAACAGGGCCTGCATGTGCTGGTGGAAAAGCCGATCGCCGCCACGCTTGCCCAGGCGGCGGAACTGGAGGCGCGGGCCCGGATGCGGGGCAGGGTGCTGCAAGTGGGACATCTGGAGCGCTTCTCGTCCGCCCATGCCGCGATGGCAAAGCGCGTGGACAAACCGCTTTATATCGAGGCGGTGCGGATCGCGCCGTTCAAGCCTCGCGGGACGGACGTCTCGGTCATTCTCGACCTGATGATCCATGATCTCGATCTGATCCTGGCGCTCATCCGGGAGCCGATCGATCATGTGGACGCGGTGGGGGCGGCCGTGGTGAGCGGGCATGACGATATCGCGAACGCCCGGATCAAGTTCGTCAACGGCGCGGTGGCAACGATCACCGCCAGCCGGATCTCCATGAAAACCGAGCGGAAAATGCGAATTTTTTCGCAGAGCGGCTACCTCACGGTGGATTTTTCCGCCCGCAAGCTAAGCCTGGTTGGCCCGGAGCGGGGGATAAGGCTTCCAGGAGCCGAGGAATTCGGCATCGAGACCGCGAATTGGGAGGATCACGACGCGCTGGCGGCCGAGCACGCTGCCTTCATTGCTTCGATTCTGGACGGCGCCCCGGTCGCGGTTGATGCCGAGGCGGGGGCACGGGCCCTCGCGGCCGCTCTCGCGGTAAGCAGCGCCATTGCCAAGGCGCGGGCGCTGGCCGAGGCGAGCGGGCTGGTGCGCCAGACGCAGGGATAGCCTGGCGGAATGAAGCGCAAGCCGGCCGCCCGCGCCGGCCTTCAAAGATAACCGAAATACCGCATCATCGCCTGATGATCGGCCTCGATCCGGGTGCGCTGCGCGGGGGTCAGAACCTCGCGCCATTGGCCCTCCCGGCCCGCGCGGAAGAAAGGCGCGGTGGCGCCGGGAGCATGGGCAGCGTAGCCCAGTGCCGATTCCTGGCCTGCCAGAACGCCGAAGCGGCTGAATTCGACGGCCCGTCGCAGGCGCTCCGCATCCGGCGGCTCACCGCCCAGGAAGGCGATGAGCCGGCCGAAATTTTCCGCGGGCTCGCGCAGCAGGTCTTCATAGCGCAGGATGAGCAGCCGGCGGCTATCCTGGCGGGTCCAGGAATTTACGTGCAGTGACCAGGTGCCGAGCAGTTCGAAGACCCGTTCGTCGGAAGCGCGGTTGGCTGCCTGGTCCTGGTTCATGAAGGCGATGATCGAATCGATGCTTTGGCCGGTATAGGCGCTGTACGAAACCGCAACATCGCGTGGATCGCGCAGGATATAAACAACGCCTTGCGTTACCTCCGGCGTGCAGAGCGGAATGCCATGCACGGCAAGGCACGCATTGTGGGTTTTGATGAAAACAAAGTCGGGGTGCAGGCGGGTCAAATCGTGGTGCACCTTGGGGCGCATTTGCTGGGTCTTGGCAATGGACCAGGCCGATGGCGGCTGTGGATCGTATGGCCGGAAGAACGCGGCATTGGCCTCACTGGCCGAAAGGTCAGCGAGGCTGTTGATGGAATAGGGGGTTTGCGGCTCGGCGATGTAGTTATGCAGAAAGGCGCGCACCCAGGTATTGCCGGATTTGGGATAGGAGGCGAGCCAGACGATTTTGCCCATTCGGCGGGGTCAATATTTATTTACGGATGAAAGCCGGTGGCGACGAGATAGAGTTCCCGGCTTCCAGACCGGCTGGCGGGCGGTTTGGCGTGGCGGACCGTGCGGAAGCTTTTCTTCACCCGGTTCAGCATTTCGGACTCGGCTCCGCCCTGGAAGAGCTTGATCACCACGGCGCCGCCCGGGCGCAGGATTTCCGTAGCGAAGCCGAATGCGTGTTCGGCGAGCGCCATGATGCGCAGATGGTCGGTTGCCGCGTGGCCAGTGGTGTTTGGCGCCATGTCCGAGAGCACAAGGTCGGCGGGGCCGCCCAGCAGTTCGGCCAGCCGGGCTTCCATCCCCTCGGCGGTGAAATCGCCCCTGACGAAGCTGGCGCCGGCGAGCGGGGCGATTTCCAGCAGGTCGATGCCCACCACGTTCCCGGCTCCTTGCGCTAACGCGGCCTGCGACCAGCCGCCCGGCGCGGCCCCGAGATCAACCACCCGCGCGCCCTTGGCGATGAGCCGGTATTTCGCATCCAGCTCCAGCAGCTTGAAGGCAGCGCGGGAGCGCCAGCCCTGCGCTTGGGCGGCGGCGACATAGGGGTCATTGAGCTGGCGCGTCAGCCAGAGCTGCGAGCTAGGCTTGTGCCGGCGCGCCTGCTTAAGGCGCACCGCCACATGCCGAGGTGGCAGGCCGGAGCCGCCGCTCATGGCGCAATGGATCGCGTTGAGGCTGGGGCGGCACGCATCAGGCGCAGCAGCATGCCTTCCCGAAGGCCCCGATCGGCCACGATGACTTGCGGGATCGGCCAGAGTTCATGAATCGCGGCAAAGACGGCGCAGCCGGGCAGCACATAATCCGCCCGCCCCGCGCCGATACAGGGATGGCTGACCAGGCCCTCGCGGCCTAGCCTTCGGGTCTGAGACAATGCCGTTTCCACCGCTTCGCGGCTCAAGGAGAGGCCATCGACGAGATGGCGGCGGTAACGATCGAGCTTGAGCCAAACCCCGGCGAGCGTGGTAACGGTGCCACTGGTGCCCACCATGAGCACACCGCCCTCGCGGATTTCCCGGCTGATATGATGGACGGCTTCGAACGGGCGCAGCAGGCCAAGAACATCGGCAATCACCCGGGTGAAGCCAGCTTCGGAATAACAGGCATTTTTGCAGCGCTCAGCCAGCGTGACGACGCCGAGCGGAAGCGAAACGTAGCCAATGAGCTGCGGGGAGCCGCCGGCGTTATCCAGGCGCACCCAGGCGATTTCCGTGGAGCCGCCACCGATATCGAACAAAAGGGCGCGTCGGCCGGCGCCGCGCAAGAGGGAGGCGCAGCTTTCCAGAACGAGTTCAGCTTCCTCCCTGGGCGAGATGACGGCAAGCGGCAGGCCGGTTTCGGAGCAGGCGCGGGCAACAAACTCCGCGCCGTTCTCGGCTTGGCGGCAAGCTTCGGTGGCGACCACGCGCAAGGCTCGAAGCCTGGGCTTGAGCGCGATGCCGAAGCGCCGGGCACGCTCGGCACAGCCATGCAGGGCGGCGATGGCGCGCTGCATGGAGGCCTCGCTAAGGCGGCCGGACTCATAAAGACCTTCCCCCAGCCGCACGACACGACTGAAACTGTCCACTACCTGGAAGCCCCGCCCGTTGGGCAGGCCGATCAGCATGCGGCAGTTATGGGTGCCGAGATCCACGCTGCCATAGGCATGCCGGGAACCATTGGCGTAGCCGAAGGGCGATCCGGGCAGGGACACAGACATATCCTAATTTCGCGCCTTTTGCTGATCAGGAGCAAGAAAGAAATGCTGAAAAACGGGCAGGGACAAACATCGGAAAAGATATTCAGGGAGAAATCTCCCGGGGAGAGCAATGTTTACGGTTGGGCGGGATCGCCGGCTTTGCTGTTGCCCTCGCTGCCCGGTAGTGCTACCGCAGTCGGCGTCGTGACATTTCCGGCGATTTCGGTCGGGATTTGGCCCCCGAAATCGGGCGCGGAGATCGAACGCTTGGAAAGATAGAGCGCGGGCGATATTGGGGGATAGTTTAGCGGTAGAACTCCTGGCTCTGACCCGGGCAGCCTTGGTTCGAATCCAAGTCCCCCAGCCAGCGCGCCTCATCCAGGCGCGCGGGCGCCAATATCCGCCGTCCCGCTACATATCGTTGACGACACGTGGCTGATTACATGTGGTTGACCGGGTCGCTCGCGGGAAAGCTCTGCTCGCTCGCCGCGTCCACATCCGTATGGCCTTCTTCTTTCGAAAGTTTGTCTTTGGCGGCTCGCCAGAATTCTTCCCGGCGCCCGGCGGGAGAGCCGGCCTGCTGCCAGAGCTTGTGGGCAAGCTCGTGGATTTTCTGTTCGTCGATATCTTTTGACATAGCGGATTTCCTTGCCAGTAATAGTTCACTTTTCTAATCGCTGATGCCCGCTTCTTAGAAAGCCAGCTTCCATCGCTTAAAAATTCGAACCAATCCTACTTAGGAAAATCCACCCGCGCTTAAACCCCCTTGAACCCCGGCGGCATGAAAGCGCCGTATCATCCTGCTTGCAAATTCTTAATCAAGCCGGATCAATTAATCCATCAGGCTGATCAGTCCCTTCAGCAATGAAATCGGATCTGGCGGACAGCCCGGTATGTATAGATCCACCGGAATCACCGCACTCACCGCGCCTTTGCACGCATAATTCGTGGGAAATATCCCGCCGGTACATGCGCAATCGCCAACTGCAACCACATAATTCGGGGCTGGCATGGCCTCGTGGGTCAAACGCAACGCGGCTTCCATATTGCGCGTCACAGGCCCTGTGACCATCAGCACATCTGCATGACGCGGGGACGCGACAATTTTCAAACCGAAGCGTTCAAGGTCATAAAACACATTGCTGAGCGCGATGATTTCAAGTTCGCAGCCATTGCACGAGCCCGCATCCACCTCGCGGATCGCGAGCGATCGGCCAAGCTTTCGTCGCGCCGCGCGATCGAGCGCTCCAACCAGGGCAGCTTTTTCCGCGTCGGCTGGAAGGGGAAGCGGCTCGGTCAAACTGCCGTGTAGCAGGCTTTCAAGAAAAGTCTTGCGCATGGGATCTACAGATCGCACCCCGAATAAGCAGCGTTGAACGATTTATTGCAGAGCGGAAAATCCGCGACGATGTTGTCCGCAATCGCGGCTTCGAGCGCCGGCCACAGAAACCAGGACGGATCGCGCAGAAAAACATCCTCGATGCGACCGTCTCGAAGGCGGACGAAAGCAAAAATATCGCCGCGAAAACCTTCGATGAGCACGCAACCCTCCCGCGCCTCCGGAAATCGCGGGAGCGGAACACGCACCGCGCCGTCCGGCAAGTCCGAAAGCAAGTGATGGACAATCGCCACGCTCTGCCTGATCTCCTCGATACGAATGCGCACGCGCGCATCCACATCGCCGGTGTCTCGGCATGGCACGGTGAAAGGAAGATCGTGGTACGGCTTATACGCCATATCGCGCCTGGAATCGAAAATTTGTCCGGATGCCCGGCCTACATAACCGCCGCAGCCAAGGATGCCGGCAAGGCCGGGATCAAGGCGTCCGGTACCAACCGTGCGATCCTGAAGCGATGCGGTTTTTTCATAAATTTCTACAAGGGGCTCGAAGCGAGCGCGCACGGAAGCGAGCTCCCGGTCGATTCTCGCCGCGTCCTCGCTGGCAAGATCGGTAGCGATGCCGCCGGGCAGAATCCGGTCCATCATCAACCGGTGCCCAAAACACACGGCGGAGAGGCGAAGGACACGCTCACGCAGCATGGCGCCATGAGTATTGAGCAAGGGAAACCCGCTGTCATTGCAAATGGCGGCGAAATCGCCGAGGTGATTCGCAATCCGCTCCAGTTCGGCCATCACACCACGCAATGCGGTCGCGCGCGGAGGGGGTTCCACCTCAAGCGCGCGTTCGACAGCCTGGGCGAAAGAAAAGCCATAGGCGCAGGTTGAATCCCCCGATAAGCGGGCGGCAAGCCTGGCGGCATGATCAATCGACGCGCCACGCATCCGATCCAGCACGCCCTTATGCGTATAGCCTAACCTTGCTTCCAGCCGGACGATGGTTTCGCCATTGACGGAGAAGCGAAAATGCCCGGGCTCGATCGTGCCGGCATGAACCGGGCCGACGGGGATCTGATGAACGCCCTCGCCAAAAACCGGTTTGAACGTGTACGGCAGGCTCGCGCGTGAATTTGGCCAATTGCCATGATCCAGCCATGGGCGCGTATCTGGCGAGCCGTCGGCAACCAGCCCGTGCATGTCGAACATCGCACGCTCCATCAGGAGCGCGGCTGGATGGAATGCGCCAATAGAAGGAAAATGGGAGGTGGGAACAGCAAGGCTGCTTACTTCCAGTGGCGTCTCTCCGTTTTTCCGTAAGGCGAGGTTCAAAATCGGCCGATGCTCGGAGGGAGCGCCCCATATCGCCACGAATCTCGCTAACCCTTGAGCGATCCGCTCCGTCAGCTCGTTCCAGGTCTGTAGATCGATCTCCGCCATTTCAACCCAGCAGAGACCCGACATTGGCAAACCAATCATAAAGAAAAGCAGGCAAGGCGAGCCCGATTGTCAAAACAATTCCGAGGTGAAGAAAAATAGGCACGGACGATGCGATCATGGCGTTTGCGCCGGGGCTTGGCTCGCCGAAGCAGAGAGCGGTCATGCGGATGACCAAGGCGCCGACCGCCAGCAGAATGCCAAGACCAAGCAATACGGCGAGCAGAGGGGCATGCGCGAATGTCGAGGTGATCAAAAGAAATTCCGATGTGAAGATTCCAAAGGGAGGCAGTCCACAGATCGCCGCGACCCCGGCAACCAATGTCCAGCCGAGCAGCGGATGACTCGTTGTCAGCCCCCTGATCTCGGCCATTTGTTGCGTTCCCT
>JAJYAF010000029.1:0-2266 GCA_021779655.1 Pseudomonadota bacterium | reverse complement strand
CCTTTGCCTGCGCCACCTGGCCAACGGAGAAAAAAATTGCCGATTTAGTAAGGCTGTGCATCGTCATTTGTAAAAGTCCGGCGATGTTCCCAAGCCCGCCGACGCCGAAGGCAAAAGCGATGATGCCCATATGCTCAATGGAAGAATAAGCAAACATGCGCTTGATGTCGCGGCGCCGGTAGAGCATGATGGCTCCGAGAAACAGCGAGATCAGGCCGGTTATCGTCAGCAATATGCCGGGTTCTATCGCCGCCGAACTGGCTGCGAGCAGCACCTTGAAGCGCAATATGGCATAGAGCGCCACATTCAAAAGAAGCCCAGAAAGCACTGCGGAAATCGGCGTCGGCCCTTCCGCGTGCGCATCCGGCAACCAGGCATGCATAGGTGCCAGTCCAGCCTTGGTACCATAACCCACAAGCAAGAAGACGAAGCCAATGCTCAGCAGATCCGGATCGAGCGAGGCGGCGTTCCGGACCAGGTTGGTCCATTGCATCGCGGGCGTTCCGCTGCCCAAAGCCGGCTTCGCGGCAAGGTAAACCAGGATCGTCCCGAACAGTGCCAGGGCGATCCCGACACTGCCCAGAATAAGATATTTCCATGAAGCCTCGATCGCAGCTTTCGTGCGGTAGATCCCCACCATCACAACGGTCGAAAGTGTGGCGAGTTCGACGCCGAACCACATCAGGCCAAGATTGTTGGTGATGAGGGCGAGATTCATGCCAACCATCATCGCTTGATACATAGCATGATAAAACCGTAGGTAATGCGGCGTGAGATGTCCCGTTTCCAACTCGTGGCCGATGTAGCTTGCGCTGAACAGGCCGGTCGTAAAGCCAACAAAGCCGTTCAAGAGCAAAAACACGATGTTAAGATCGTCGATCAAGAGAAAGGATGAAGGTGGCGGTCGTTTAAAAAGGAGCAAAGCGGTCGCCGCCACGGTAAGCATAGTTGCGGCCGTATTGATCCGGGCCGCCATCCGCCAGCCCGGCATGACGGCCAGAACCATCGTTGCGATTGCCGGTATGACAACCGTGGCTAACGCGGTGACGTGAGCCAGGCCGTTCACTGCAATCCTCCCCGGAACACATCAAGCGCGGTGCTGTCAACGGTGTCGAAGCGTTCGCGGATCCGGAACAAAAAAATTCCGAGCACGATAAACGCGATCAGCACAGAAAAAGCTACGCTGATTTCTACGACGAGCGGCATTCCCTGGGCGCCTGTGGCGGCGAGAATGAGACCATTCTCCAGCGACATGAAACCAGCGATCTGGTTAACCGCATTGCGGCGCGTCACCATCATGAGCATGCCGAGCAGTACAACGGATAGAGCGAGCGCCACGTCTTCGCGCGCCAATGCTTCGGTGTGGGCCGCGCTATGCAGCATGACAACAATCGAGAGCGCGACAAGCCCGATCCCAGCCAACATCGTTATGCTTATTCCGGTAACGGTCTCTACCGCCAGATGAATCCCAAGTCTTTCCACGATTCGGTGCAGCGCCAGCGGAATCACCACGGCCTTGAATCCCAAGGCCAGCGCGGCGGTTATGTAGAGTTCCGGCGCACCCTGGATATATGCCTGCCACATGACGGCCAGGCCCAGCACGGCGGCATGCAGGGAGAGCACATTGATAACCGCGGAAATCCGGTCCTGGTAGAGCATCATGAAGCTGACCAGAACCAGCGTGCCGGCAAGAACATTAGCAATGCTTAGCGATGTTGCCTGGGGAAGCAGAGAACTCATAGTGGTGCTGACACGAACAGGAGCAGCATGCCGAGCACGGCGAGCATGAACGCTGCGCCGACAAAGTTTGGAACCCGGAACACCCGCATTTTGGCGAAACTTGTTTCAAACAGCGCGAGCATCACGGCTCCAGCCGCGAGCTTCACGATATAAGCCATGGCGCCGGCTATGAGCGCGCCTGGTGGAGAACCAGGAGGAGCGACACCTAAGGGCAAAAACACACAGGCGATCAGCGAGAAATAGAGCAACAACCGCATGGCGTTGGCAAGCTCGATCAAAGCGAGATGCCGTCCCGAATATTCCAGGATCATGGCTTCATGGATCATGGTGAGTTCGAGATGGGTGGCCGGATTATCGACGGGAAAACGTCCCGTTTCCGCAAGCGCGACGATAACCAGTGATACCAGTGCAAGCGCCAGGGAAAGCCGCAACCCGGCCTGGCCAGAATGCATGAAACCGGCTATGGCGGAAAGCTGTGTTGTTCCCGCCACCAGGGCAACCGTGAAAACCAGCATCAGCATGGCGG
>JAJYAF010000028.1 GCA_021779655.1 Pseudomonadota bacterium | reverse complement strand
GCTGCATACGCCTTGCAACAGGGAAAATCGGGACGGGAAAATGCATAAAACCGCCGCTTCGTTTGCCATGGCCGGCCTGGTCGGGCTTTTGCTTTCCGCCAGCGCCTTGGCGCAGGCCACCAATTACGTGGTTTTTTTCGCGCCCTGGTCGGCGGCAATCGACGCCAATGGCAGAACCGCCATTGCAATCGCCGCGCGAAAGGCGCTCGCGCATCCGAGTGATCCGGTGGTGGTGGTGGGCTCCGCCGACACGGTGGGCGGGACGGAGGCCAATCAGGATATGGCGCGGACGCGGGCGCAGGTGGTTGCGGATGCGCTGGCGGCGGACGGCGTGCCGCGCGCGCGCGTCGCCATCGTTTCCACCGGGGCGCTGAAGGCGCCGGGCGCCGCGCCCGGCAATTACGCCCAGTTCAGCCGCCGGGTACTCATCCAGGTAGGCAGCTGAAAGCCGGCTGCGGCGAGGGCGGCTCGCTTCTGTACAAAAGTCGCAGAAGATATATTATGGAAACTCAAACTAGACCGGCTCCACACGCAGTTCCATCCCGTCATAGGCCGGCTCGACACCTGCCGGCAGGTTCGCCTTCAGCCAGCCGTAATCCATGCTCGGCCCCAAATGGGTGAGAATCGTCCGTTTCGGCCGCAGCCGCTCCACCCAGCGCAGTACCTGGTCAAGATTGGCGTGTGTCGGGTGCGGATCGTGCCGGGTGAAGCAATCGACGCTGAAAATATCCAGCCCCTCCAGCAGGCCGAGCGCGGTGTCATCCAGCCGCACCACGTCCGTGCAATACGCGAAATCAGCGATGCGCAACCCGAGCGAGGGCCGCGAGCCGTGATCCTGGCCGATGATCCGCACCGCAAGGCCGATGACCTCCAGCAACTCCCCAGAATGGACGACATGCGGGTGAAACACCGGCCGGAAAAATTGCGGGCCGGTCCAGGGCCGGAATGCGTATTCGAAGCGGCCGCGAAGTTCCGTCCAGATCTCCGCCGTCGCATAGGCCGGCATCGGCGCGTCCAGCAGCCGGTTGAGGATGCGCACTTCATCCAGCCCGGCGATGTGATCGGCATGGGCGTGCGTGTACAATATCGCGTCTATCCGGCTAATTTTACAGAAAAGTAGCTGCTGCCGCAGGTCCGGCCCGGTGTCGATCAGAAGCCGCCTGCCCTGCGGCGATTCGATCACGATGCTGGGCCTCGTCCGCCGGTTGCGCGGCTCCTTAGGATCAAGCTCGCCCCAGTCGCCGGAGCCGTCCGCTCCCCCGATCTGCGGCGAACCGGCGGAGCCGCCGGTGCCGAGAAAAACGATCCGGATGCCGCTCAAGCCGCTTTCCGGTATAACGCGCGGAAGTTCCGGGTGGTGGTCTCGGCCAGCGTTGGCAGGTCAAGACCTTTGATCTCAGCCAGTCGCCGCGCGGTGTGAACGGTATGCGCGGGCTCGTTGCGCTTGCCGCGGAAAGGCACCGGCGCAAGATAGGGCGAATCGGTTTCCACCAGCAGCCGGTCCAGCGGAACATCGCGCGCGATCTCACGCAATTCATGGGATTTCGGGAAGGTAAGAATTCCGGAGAAGGAGATATATCCGCCCATCTCCACCGCGGCTTCCGCCATCTTCCGCCCCGAGGAGAAGCAGTGCAGCAAAAACCGGATGGCAGAACCCCCTGCCCGCTCCTCGGCCAGAATGCGGATGATATCGTCATCGGCATCCCGCGCATGGATCGCCAGCGGCAGATCGCACAGCGCGGCGGCACGGATATGGGCGCGGAAGTTCCGCTCCTGCACCGCGCGCGGCGCCTTGTCGTAGAAGTAATCAAGCCCGGACTCGCCCAGGCCGATGACCTTGGGATGCGCTGTCAGAGCGGCGATTGCCTCCGGCTCCGGTACTTCTCCTTCATCGGCCGCGTGGTTGGGGTGCACGCCCGCCGAGCACCACACCCCCGCTTCCCCCGCCACCATTTCCAGCACCGCGCGCGACTGGCCAAGGGTCACGCCGACGCTCACCATTTCGGCGACCCCGGCCTCCCTCGCATGGGCGAGGACGGCGGGCCGCTCGGCCGGCGTGAAATAGTCCAGATGGCAGTGCGAATCGACCAGCATCAGGCGGCCGTCTCGACATACCGGGGAAAAATACCCACGGGCGCCGGCAGGCCGGCCCCTGCCGCCATGCCCTGGGCTAGATCGGCCATTTGCCGGGCATGCTGAGCAACCCCAAGCTGGTCGAGCAGCCTGGCCATGCTGTCCGGCATGAAGGGCTGGAGCAGAAAGCCGATCACCCGGATCGCTTCCAGCAACACCCGCAGCACCGTGTTCATCCGGGCCGGATCGGTCTTGCGCAGCGACCAGGGCGCCTCATGATCGATATAGGCATTGGCCGCGCGCACGACCTTCCAGATCTCCTCCAGCGCCTCGTGAAAGGCCAGCCGGTCGATCGCCTCCCGTACCCTGGGCGTCAGCCCGCGCGCTTCTTCCAGCAGGCGCTGATCGGCGGGCATAAGCACGCCTGGCGCCGGAATTCGCCCGCCCGCGTTCTTGGCGATGAAGGAGAGCGTGCGCTGCGCGAGATTTCCCAGATCATTCGCAAGCTCGATATTGAGCCGTGAAATCAGCGCTTTGCGGGAGAAATCGCCATCGCCGCCAAAGGGTACCTCGCGCAGCAGGAAGAACCGTACCGGGTCCAGGCCGAATTCCGCCACCAGTGGCCGCACGTCGATGAAATTGCCGAGCGATTTGCTCATCTTCTCGCCCTCGACCGTCCACCAGCCATGGGAGAACACCTTGCGCGGCAGCGGCAGCCCGGCCGCCATCAGGAAGGCCGGCCAGTACACCGCATGGAAGCGCACGATTTCCTTGCCGACCAGATGCAGGTTTGCCGGCCACCAGGCATAGCGTTCCGACCGCTCATCCGGATAGCCGGCGCCGGTGAGGTAATTGGTGAGCGCGTCCAGCCACACATACATCACGTGCCGGGGATCGCCCGGCACCGGAATGCCCCAGGAGAAGCTGGTGCGGCTGACCGAAAGGTCGCGCAGCCCGCCGCGCACGAAGCTGAGCACCTCGTTGCGCTTGGCCTGTGGCGCGATGAAACCCGGGTTTTCCTCATAGTATGCCAGAAGTTTATCCTGGTAGGCACTCAATCTAAAGAAATAAGATGGCTCAACCACCCATTCCACCGGAGCGCCGCTCGGCGCCCTGCGGGCGCCGTCGGCGTCAAGGGCCGTCTCTTCCTCGTCGTAGAAGGCCTCGTCGCGCACGGCGTACCAGCCTTCATATTTGCCCAGATAGATCGCCCCGGCCTCGACCAGGCGCTGCCAGAGCGCCTGGCAGGAACGCTTGTGCCTTGGCTCGGTGGTGCGGATGAAATCGTCGTGGGAGATGTTCATCCGTGCCGCCATGTCCTGGAAATCGGCGGCCACCTTGTCGGTGAAGCTTTGCGGATCGAGCCCGGCGGCGCGCGCGGCGGCTTCCACCTTCTGGCCGTGCTCATCCGTGCCGGTCAGGAAAAACACGTCTTGGCCATCCAGCCGCTTGAAACGCGCCAGCACGTCCGCCGCCGTCGAGGTATAGGCATGGCCGAGATGCGGCGGCCCGTTGACATAATAGATGGGCGTGGTGACGTAGAATTTCTGTTTCATCTTCCGCTTGCTTGGCTGAGCGCGACGAGCACCGCCGCACGCTTGTCGAGATTGAGGTTTTCCACCTCCCGCTCAAGATCGCCCAGTTCCTGCCAGAGCCGCACCCGCTCGGCAAGGCGCGCGGATTCCGCGCCGTCTTTGGCGGTCTGCCGCACGAATCGGGCAAGCCCGGCCCGCAACAGGTTCATGAACAGGGAAAATCCGTCCTCGCTCCGGTTCAGGCTGTCGGCAATCGCCTGCGCGCGGCCGGGGGAAAGCGGCCGGGCGGCGTTCAGCGCCTCATCCACCATGCCCGCGATCTCTATTCCGTTTTCCGCCGCCAGCGCCAATGCGGCGCCGATGCTCCCCTCGCTCAGCACGGCAAGCCTCTCCCGCTCCGCCTGGCCGAGTCCCGGGGCGTAGTCCCGCAGCAGCGTATTCACCTCCGCCTCCGAAAGCGGCGCCAGATTCAGCATGCGGCACCGGCTGCGCAGCGTGGGTAGCAGGCGCCCCGGCGCGTGCGAGACGAGCAGCAGGATCGCCCGTTTCGGCGGCTCTTCCAGGAGTTTAAGCAGCGCGTTGGCGGCGTTGCGGTTCATCGCCTCCGCCCCGTCCACGATCACCGCGCGCCAGCCGCCCTCACCCGGCGTGAGATGCAGGAATCGTCCCGCTTCCTGGATCGTGTCGATGACGATCTCGCTCTGCATTTTCCTGCGCTTCGGATCGAACCGCCGTTCGATCGCCAGCAGATCGGCATGGGTGTTCGCGTTGAAGCGCTTCACCGCGGGCAGGTTTTCCGGCACCGAAAGATCGGCCGCGGTGCCGCCGGCCAGCAGCCAGCGGGCGAAGCGGTAGGCAAGCGTGGCCTTGCCGATGCCGGGCGGCCCGCCGATCAGCCAGGCGTGATGCAGCCGGCCGCCGGCCGCCGCGCCGTGCAGCGCGCGCACCGCCGCCTGATGGCCGAGCAGACGAGAGTTCTGCCGTGGCTCCGTCATGGCAGGGAAAGCCTGGCCCGTACCGCCTCCAGCACGGCATGAAAAACGCACTCCTCCGGGGCCGCGGCGTCGATCAGCACGCAGCGCGCCGGCTCGCGGGCGGCGATCTCGCGAAAGCCTTCTCTGATCCGCCGCGCCATCGCGGCATCCATCCGCTCATAGCGATCCACCGGAGCGCCACGGCGTACGAGCCTTAATTTTGCTTCAAAATCAGGAAGATCAAGAACTAATGTCAAGTCAGGTATTAGCTTTGTCAGGCGGATGAGCCCGGCAATCGCCGCCCGGGGCACGCCCATGCCATAGCCTTGATAGGCCATGGTGGAATCGAAAAACCGGTCGCAGACCACATCCGCGCCGCGTTCGAGCGCGGGCGTGATGACGCCGGCCACGTGGTCCGCCCGGGCGGCGAAGTGCAGCAGCGTTTCGGCCATCGGCGCCAGCCGGGTTTGCGGGTCGAGCAGCAGCGCGCGGATGGCCTCGGCCGCCGGGGTGCCGCCCGGCTCCCGCGTGAGCACCGCATCGCGGCCCGCCGTTTGCAGAAAATCCCGCAGCCTTCGGGCCTGGGTGGATTTGCCGGCCCCCTCCCCGCCTTCCAGCGTGATGAAAAAGCCGCGCTTCACCGGACGATGATTTCCGGATCGGCGATGCCCCGTTGCAGGACAGCCAGGAACGCGGCATCGGCCGCTTCGACCGAATGATAGGGGCCGATCCGGATGGCCCATAACGGCCTCTCGCCGTCGAAGACCGGAACCACCATGGCCGGCATGCCGAGGAGATATTGCAGGGTGCGGTCGGCATCATCGCTTTGGCCGAAACCGGGGATCTGCACCCAGAGCGGGCCGGGAGACGGAGCAACGACGGTAACCGCACCCGGAAGCGCGCCCGGATCGTCCTGCTGATCATCGCTCAATGAGGCCGCGAGCGGCCGGGTGGGACCGCCTGCCGCCACCGTGCCGGGCGCCCCTAAAGCCTGCGCCTGAACATCCGCCTCGGGTGCCGCGTTCATTTTCGGCCCTTCGCCAAGCGCAGCGTCCAGCGCGGCGGTCCGCTGCGCGTCCAGGCGGACTTCCACCTCCACCACCCCATCCGGCGGAAAGCCCAGCAGCCGGGCAACCCGGGGGGTCACGCCGATGACCCGGCCGGGTTGGCTGGCCAGGCGGTCATTGACCCGCACCTCGACCTGCCTGCCGGTCACGAGGTCCGTGACGGTGACGATCGCCGGGAGTTGCAGCACCGCGCTCGCCGCCTGCAAGGCGGCGGGATCGTAGGCTTCGTTATCGGCGGTGATCGCACCCCTGGGTTCGTCCAGCACCACGGCCAGGCCGGTTGCGTCGTAATTCGTGAAATCGTGCGGATATTCCCATTTGCCGCCGGAGACGAACGGGTTGCCGACATGGAATTTCGGCGGCCGGGGCGGCGCGGGATGGTTGCATCCGCCGAGAGCCAGCAGGCCCGCGATGGCCAAGGCAAGACGCATCGGCTGGTCTCAGGCCCGCAGGGCCATGCGGCCGAGCGCGCCCACGGCCAGCGCGTAATAGTCGGACGCGTTGTAGCGGCGGATGACCATGAAATTGGGGAAGACAAGGAACGCCTCCCCGCCCGCGCCGTCGGGCAGCAGCAGCGCGGCCTGGGTGTTGAGATCCAGCTCCGGCGCTCCGGGCAGCCGCTGCACGCCGCGCGAAAGCCAGAATCCCAGACTTTGAAAATTCTCCCGCCCCGTAAGCCCGGGATCGAGGCCGGGAGCCGCTTGCACCGGCTCGCTGGAAGGCTCGTCCGGGCGCCAGCCCGCCCGCGCCAGGTAGTTGGCCAGGGAAATCAGCGTATCCGCGTCCGAATTCCAGATATCGGGCTCGCCGGAGCCGGTGAACGAAACGGCGGTGGAGAGATACACGCTCGGCATGAATTGCGGCTGTCCCATCGCCCCCGCATAGGAGCCGATGAGCTTCCGCGCCGGTGCGTCGCCGTTCGCGACGATGCGCATGGCGGAGATTGCCTGCCCCGCGAAATAGGTGCTGTCTCGGTCCCAGGCGAGGGTGATCAGCGCGTCGATCACGTCGAAATCGCCCTGCGTTGTCCCGTAATTGGTCTCGATTCCCCAGATGCCGAGCAGCGGGCCGGAATCCACGCCGGACCGGCTGGTAACCGCCGCCAGCAGCGACGAGGCGGATTGCGCTTTTGCCTGGCCTTGCGCGATGCGCCCGGCATTGAGCACCCGCGCGCTGTATTGCGCCCAGGTGAGGGTGAATTCGGGCTGGTGACGATCGAGTTGCAGAACCCGCGCGTTCGGGACCAGGCCGTTCGTGGTTTCGTCGATCACCGATTGCGGGATGCCGCGCGCCCTGGCCCGCCCCCGCACGCGACTGAGAAACGCCTGGAAACCACCGGAATCATCCGCCCGCGCGAGCCGTGGCAGAAGCGCGAGGGAGGGAGCCGAGCTTAAGATCATACGCCTGAACATGGCTGTTCTTGTGCCATGCAGTAACGGCGCGCCGCAACTCTCAACCGTGCCCGCCGATCCTTTTCGCTGAAGGGTATGAGCGAAAAGCCCGGCGGTTTTTCGCTCATGCCATCAGGGGGGGGCGACTTCTGCGCTATCTGGATTTTTTGCCAAGCGCCTGTGGGGCCGCGCCGAGTTCCGCGCCGGTCACGGGATTGCTCTTGGGATCGGAGGCCGTGCGCGCGGCCATTTTTTCCTCAAGCATCTTGTCGGCCCGGGACAGCTTCACCGTGGCGAGGCCATCGCCGCCATCCACCGCGGCCATCGCCGCGCGGTCCTCCACGTATTCCCATTGCTCGCCCTGGTTCCAGGGACCCCGCATGTTCCCCTCGCCTTGCGAAACATCGTAGTATTTGTCGGTGAATTCGGGATTGCCGGGAAGCTTTCCGGGCGGGAAATTCGGCATCATGGCATAGAGCGCCTTTTCGAATGATTTTTGATGCGCGATTTCCCGCGTCATCAGGAAGCTCAGCGCATCCTTCACTCCCGGATCGTCCGCGATATTGATCAACCGTTCATAGATGATCTTGGCGCGCGCCTCCGCGGCGATGTTGGAGCGCAGATCGGCGGCTGGTTCCGAACGGGAATCCACATAGGCGGCCGTCCATGGCACGCCGGCCGAATTGGTCAGCGCGACGCCACCGCCATAGAGCAGCGCGGTGGTATGGCTGTCCGATCCGCCGCCGAGCGTGGCCAGCAACTCTGCATTCTCCATCCCCTCGGCCATGGCGGCCTTCACGCCTTTGTTCAACATCGTAACGATGCTGCCCACGACCTCGAGATGGCTGATTTCCTCGGTCGCGATGTCGAGCAGCATGTCCTTTCTGCCGGGATCGCTCTCGCCCAGCCCTTGCGTGAAATAGCGCATCGCCGCGGCGAGTTCGCCATCCGGCCCGCCGAACTGCTCCAGAATCAGATTGGCAAGGCGCGGGTTTGGCTCGGCCACGCGGACCGTGTACATCAGGCGCTTGTTGTGCATGAACATGTCAGGAAAGCTTCCTCGAAAAAACGCGGTGGATGGGCACAGCGAAGCCGCTGCATCCGCTGCCTATACCATCCGCGGTTTTGCCCCCCGGTGGATGGAATCTTTCAAGACCGTCGTATTTGAGATCACCGAGGTTTGAGCACTCCAGGCACGCCCCCGGAATAGCCCCGCCAGGGTTGCCCGCCGCCAGGGTTGCCCGCCGCCAGGGTTGCTCAGCCTTCAGCCCGCCATAAAGCCGGCCAGAACGTTCACGGTGTTCACGCCGATTTCCGCCACCGCGTAGCCGCCCTCCATGACAAAAAGAGTCGGTTTTCCCAATGAGCGGATCCGTTGCCCAAGGCGGCTGAAATCGTCGTGATCAAGCTTGAACTGGGAAATCGGGTCGCCTTTATACGTATCCACGCCAAGCGACACGACCAGCACATCCGGCGCGAACGCGGCGATCCGCGCGATGCCGTGGCGCAGCGCGGCCTCGTATTCGTGCCAGGCGGTGCCGGCGGGCAGCGGGAGGTTGACATTGAAGCCGATGCCAGGGCCCGCCCCGCGCTCATCGGCATAGCCAAGGCGGAAAGGGTATTCGTAATCCGGATCGGCATGCAGATTGACCACCAGCACATCGTCGCGATGGTAAAAAATCTGCTGCGTGCCATTGCCATGATGATAATCGACATCGAGAATTGCTACCCGGGCGTGACCGCTGTCGAGTAATTTCTGCGCGGCGATAGCGGCGTTGTTGAGAAAGCAGTAACCGCCATAATGGTCCGATCCGGCGTGATGGCCGGGCGGGCGGCAGAGCGCAAACACGCTGTCCGCGCCACCGATGATCCGCTCCGCCGCGCTGAGCGCGGTATCCGCCGAACCCTTGATCGCCCGCCAGCTTGTCGGGGTCAACGGCGTTCCGGCGTCGAAACAGTAATAGGAAAGCCGCCCTTCGAGGGAAAGCGGAATACGATCCTCGCGCATGCCGCGCGTGGCCCAGGTGAACGGTCCGGCCTGGCGGGGATGCCCCGCGGCTTGCCATTCCTCCGCCCCGGTGCGCAGCAGTTCAACCATGCCGACGTCGTGCACCCGCAGGAGGGGGCCAAGGTCGTGCTCGGCCCCCGGGCTTATGCCGCCCAGCGCGGCCTCCTTTACCCGGGCGAGGATAAGCTCCGCCCGCTCCGGCTTTTCGAAAGCCGGCACGTATCCTTCGGATGTCAGTTCCCCGGCGCTTACGTGCAGAAGATGCTTGTCGTTGAAGATGGTTTCCATGGACCTGACAACCTCACTACAAGTGGCGGCTCCGGAGGTGGCGGCCTGGCGCAATATGGCCGCCATACGCTCCGCTATTGCCGGATCAGTGTCCAGATGCGGTCGTAATCCCGGATCGCCGGCGCCGGGCAGGAAGGCGCGAACACCATTTTCAAATTCTTCGGCGGGTTGAATTCCGGAGCGGCCGCCAGCGCCGGCGTGACATAGGCGGAAGCGCCATCGACCGCGTTCGAATAACCGGCAAAATTCGTCTCGATGGCGGCGTTCCGTGGGTCCATCATGAAATTCAGAAATTTCAGGGCATTCGCGCGGTCGGGCGCGCCCATGGGAACCGCGAGATTGTCCATCCATGCAATCGCGCCCTCTTTGGCATAAACATATTCGAGCGAGGGATGCTGCGAACGCGCACGATAGGCGTCACCCGACCATATCTCGCTGATCGTAGTCTCGCCCGAAATCAGACGATCGGAGTCGGCATCGGAATTGTAAACTTTCACGCGCGGCTTTTGTGCCTGGAGCAGCGCTAACAGCGCCTCCAGATCAGCGGGATTGGTGTTGCATTGCGGCTTGCCGAGATAAAGCAGGGCCAGCGAGATCACCTCGGTCGGAGAACCGAACATTCCGACATTGTTACCGAATGCCGCTGGTGGCTTGAACAGCGTCGCCAGGCTGTCCACCTTTTGCGGATAGACCTTGGTGTCGTACTCGAAGGAAGTGGTTCCCCACTGCCATGGAACGGTATATTCGGCTTTCGGATCCCAGGCCCGCGCGCGCCATTTTGGATCGAGATTGTGGAAGTTTGGCAGAGCAGCGGCATCGATAGGCTGGATCAGCTTTTGCTTGACGAATATTGGAACAAAATCGCTGGAAACGATGACGATATCATAGCCCGATCCGCCCGCCTTCAGTTTCGCCAGCAGGGTTTCATTCGAATCATACGTATCCAGCGTGACCTTGATCCCGGTCTCCCTGGTGAATTTGGTGATCAGATCCGGCGCGGTATAATCGGTCCAGTTATAGATATGCAGAACACCGGGAGAAGGTTGCGCCTGGCTTCGGGCAACGGGCAGAAACACTGCGCCGGCGGCCAGCAGACCGATGACAAGAGATTTGAATTTGGGCATCGCGGAATGTCCTTTCAGGCTGGAATTCAAATCCGGGCTTCGCTTCCCGGAGGCTTGGTCAGCAGGAATACCACAGCGACAAGCGCCGTGGAAACCACCAGAAGTATCGCGGAAATGGCATTGACTTCCGGCGTCACGCCAAGACGCATCATGCCATAGACATAAACCGGCAATGTCGTACTCCCGGAGGATGACACCATGAAACTGATCAAAAAATCATCCAGCGAAATGACCATGGCGAGAACGCCCCCGGCGATGATCCCCGGCATGAGAAGCGGCAGGGTGATGCGGCGGAAGACGCGCCATTCGGTGCCGTAAAGGTCGCGGGCTGCTTCCTCAAGCCCACTGCCCATCGCCGCGATCCGGGCCTGGATGGGCAATTGCGCGAAAGGAATGCAGAACACCGTGTGCGCGATGATCAGGTTGAGAATGCCGTTGGTCATGCCGATCGTGGAAAAGAAGATCAGCGTCGCGATGGCGGTGACGATCTCCGGCACCACCAGAGGCATCGTGATGAGGCCGATGGAAAGCCCGCGCCCAGGGAAGGCCGCACCCCTCTCCAGGGCCAGCGCGGCGGGAATGGCGAGCATTACGGCGGCGGCGGTGGCAATGGCCGCGACGATGACGCTGTTATAAGCGCATAGGCGGATATTGCCGTCCTGCGCCACGACCCGGAACCAGCGCAGGCTGAAATGGCTCCAGACCGTGACCTGCCGGTTGGCGTTGAAGGAATAGACGAACAAGACGCCCAGAGGGAGATAGAGAAATGCCAGGACCGCGCAGATGAACGGGCCGAAGCCGGGATTATGCCGCCAGGAGAACGGGCGTTTTCTCATGCGGAAACGCTGCTGCCACGGCGGCGCGAGGCAATGAGGGCAAGGACCACCGCGAGTGTCACAAGCACCGCCAGGGCTGAACCGAACGGCCAGTTGCGGGAAGATGTGAACTGCATTTCGATGAGACTGCCGAGCAGCAGTTTTTTGCCGCCGCCCAGCATATCCGGCTGCAGAAAAGCGCCGAGCGCCGGAGCAAACACCAGAACCACGCCGGCCATGACTCCCGGCCGCGCCATTGGCCATACGATACGGCGCAATACCCGATAGCGCGAGGCGTAGAGGTCGAATCCGGCTTCGATCAGGCGCGGGTCCAGACGCTCCAGCGTCGCGTAGATCGGCAGCACCATGAACGGCAGAAAAGTGTAAACGAGGCCGAGCAGAACGGCGCCGTTATTGTACATGAGCGGCAACGGCCGGCTGATCAGGCCCAGCCATGAAAGGAGAGCGTTGAGCAGCCCTTCATCACGCAGGATGAGAACCCAGCAATAGGTGCGGATGAGCGTGTTGATCCAGAAGGGCAGCGCGACCAGGGCAAGCAAAAGGCGGCGGCGTTCCGCGGGCTGGCAAACGATATACCACGCTACCGGGAAGCCTACCGCAAGTGCCAGGATCGTGGTGAGCAGGGCGAGATAGACCGAGCGCCAGAGGATGAGCAGATAGCTGGTGACGAAGATCAGCCTGCCGCTGAAGTCCTGAACGAAGAGCAACTGCTCGTAGGCGGAAAAGCTGGGCGGCAGGGTAACGCCGCCATAGGCGTCAGCCGTGGCGAAGGAATAGACGAACGCGATCAGCATGGGGATCATCATGAAAACGGCTATGACGGTGATCGCGGGCAGGAGCAGCGCGAGCGTTGCTTTACGGCGCATGATCTAGGCCTCTGGCGCGGTGCGCCATTCCGCTTCATCTGGCGCGGTGCGCCATTCCGCTTCATCTGGCCAGTCGAGCGCCGCTTCATCGCCCACCCGGATGCCGGGCACCGGCCCGCGCGGACGCGCCCGGATATTGAAAACATCCCCGCCCTGCCGAACCGCGACCTCGAACAGGGTGTCGGCACCCAGAAAGGTGATATCCCGCACCTCGCCCCTCAGCCTGCATGCTTGAGCTTCCCCGCTCTTCTTCACGCTGATGCTTTCCGGGCGGATGACGCGCAGGCCGGCGCCTGACCCGGGCGCGTCGGGAACGAGATTGGCCTGGCCAATGAAATCCGCGACAAAGCGCGAGGCGGGCCGGGCATAAACATCCTCGGGCGTACCGGTCTGGAGCACGCGGCCGCTGTTCATCACCGCCAGCCGGTCCGACATGGCGAGAGCCTCTTCCTGGTCATGCGTGACGAGCACGAAGGAAATACCCGTCTCGC
>JAJYAF010000451.1 GCA_021779655.1 Pseudomonadota bacterium | reverse complement strand
TCGGGCCGCTCGCGCAGCGGCGGCAGCCGGATCGGCACCACGTTCAGCCGGTAGAACAGATCCTCCCGGAACTGGCCGCCACGGATCAGGGCGCGCAGATCCCGATGGGTGGCTGCAACGATGCGGGCATTGGCCCGGATGGGCTGGCGGCCGCCCACGGTGGTGTATTCGCCCTCCTGCAACACCCGCAGCAGGCGGGTCTGCGCCTCGGGCGGCATGTCGCCGATCTCGTCCAGGAACAGGGTGCCGCCACTGGCCTGCTCGAACCGCCCGCTATGGCGGTTGGTGGCGCCGGTGAAGGCGCCGCGTTCGTGCCCGAAAAGCTCGCTCTCGATCAATTCGCGCGGGATCGCGGCCATGTTGATGGCAACGAACGGCCCGTTGCGGCGGCGTCCGTAATCGTGCAGCGCCCGGGCCACCAGTTCCTTGCCCGCCCCGCTTTCGCCGTTGATCATCACGGTGAGGTCCGTGGTGGTGAGCCGGGCGATGATCCGGTAGATTTCCTGCATCGCCGGGCTGCGGCCGATCAGCGGCAGCGCCTCGTCCGCCGGCTTCGGCGCCTCGGCGTTGGCGGCGATGCCGAGCGGCTGCTTCATGGCCCGGTCCACCGCCGCCAGCAGATCGCCGAGATCGAAGGGCTTGGGCAGATAATCGAACGCGCCGCGCTGCGCCGCCTGCACCGCCGTGCTCAGCGTGGATTGCGCGCTCATCACGATGACCGCCAGTTCCGGCCGGACGCGGCGGATGCGCGGGATGAGATCGAGGCCGTTCTCGTCCGGCATGATCACGTCGGTGATCACGAGGTCGCCCTCGCCGTCCTCCACCCAGCGCCAGAGCGTCGCGGCGGAGGAGGTCGCGCGCACCTGGTAGCCGGAACGCCCCAGCGCCTGGGTGAGGACCGTCCGGATCGAACGGTCGTCATCGGCGATCAGCACGGTCGGGAGCGTCATGAACGGTTGCCTTCCGAAGAATCTTCAAAAACGGGGAGGTGAACGCGGAATTCGGTGCGGCCGGGGCGGCTGTCCACTTCGATCAGGCCGCCATGGTCGGCGACGATCTTGGCCACGAGCGCGAGCCCCAGCCCGTTGCCGCTGGCCTTGGTGGTGATGAACGGCTCGAAGAGATGCCGCCGGATGTCTTCCGGAATGCCGGGGCCGTTATCGCGCACCGCGACGAAGAGCGGCAGGTTGGGGCGGCTGCGGCCGGCCGCGGCCGAGAGCCGCACGCCATGGTGGAAACCGGTGAGGAGATGGATCTCGCCATCCTGGCGCCCGGTGCCGGCGATGGCTTCGGCGGCGTTCTTCACGAGGTTGAGCAGGGCCTGGATCAGCTGATCGCGGTGGCCGTTCACGGGCGGCAGGGAAGGATCGTAGATCTCGGTGAAGCGGATATGCGAAGCGAAGCCGGAGCCCGCGAGCTTGTGCACATGTTCCAGCACGCGGTGGATGTTCACCGCGCCGCGTTCGAGCTTCTTTTCGCTGAAAGTCTCCATCCGCTCCACCATGGCGCGGATACGGTCGGCCTCGTCGCGGATCAGCACCGCGAGTTCGCGGTCGGCCGGCGGCGCGCTCGTCTCCAGTAGTTGCGCGGCGCCGCGAATTCCGGAAAGCGGGTTCTTTACCTCATGCGCGAGAATCGCCGCCATGCCGGTGACGCTGCGCGCGGCGTTGCGGGCGGACATCTGCTGGTCCAGCGCCCGGGCAGCGGATTCGTCTTGCAGGGTCATGACCACATGGCCCGGCGCGTCGGCCAGCGGCGCGATCTGCACGGCCACGCCGCGGCGGCCAAGCCGCTGCCCCTCCAGCATCATGTCGTGCTCGGCGACCGTGAGGCCGCCGCTGCGGGCCCGCTCCACCAGGAGAAAAATCGGATGATCGCCGGGCAGGATGTCGCTCAGGCACTGTTTCTTCAAAACGGCCGAGGACGAGCCGAAGAATTCCTCCGCCGCGTAATTGACGAAACAGAAGCCATCGGTTTCGTTGAGCACCGCGACGGCCACCGGAATGGCTTCCAGCACCTGGGCCGGCACGATCAGCGGCGCGTCGGATCGCGCCGGCGCACGCCTGACCTTGCCGAAGACGGATCGGATGCCGCTCATGCCGCCAGCGCCGCCGCCTCGGCCCCTGGTTCATCCCGCCGCACCAGCCCCGATTCGATCAGCGGGTCGTAGAACGAATCGATCAGGCGGAGCACCTCCACGGCGTCGCCCAGGCGGTTCATCCGGGCGCGGAACGCGGCCGAGCCGGGCAGGCCGTGCGAGTACCAGGCAAGATGCTTGCGCGCGAGCCGTACCCCGCGCTGTTCGCCGAAATGGGAGCGCATATGCGTGTAATGCCCCAGCATGATGGCTTTTTGCTGGCCGAGCGAAGGCGGCTCCAGCCGCTCATGGTTGCGCAGATAATGCGCCACCTGGGCCGGGAACCAGGGCCGCCCACAGGCGCCACGGCCGATCATCACGCCGTCGGCCCCGGAGCGGCGAAGCGCCTCGGCGGCATCGTCCTCGGAGGTGATGTCCCCGTTGGCGATCACCGGGATCGTCACCGCCCGCTTCACCTCGCCGATGAAATCCCAGTCCGCCACGCCTTCGTAGAATTGCTGGCGGGTACGGCCATGCACGGTAACCATGGCGATGCCGCAATCCTGCGCGATGCGGGCGAGAGCGGGCGCGTTCAGGCTGTCGCGGTCCCAGCCCATGCGCATTTTCAAGGTCACCGGCACGTCCACCGCGCGCGCGGTGGCGGCCAGGATGCGCCCGGCCAGCAATTCGTCGCGCATCAGCGCCGAGCCGGCGGTCTGGCCGATCGCCACTTTCTTCACCGGGCAGCCGAAATTGATGTCGATGAGATCGGCGCCGAGCGCCACCGCGATCCGCGCCGCCTCGGCCATCGCCTCCGGATCGCAGCCGGCAAGCTGCACCGAGGAGGGGGCGCCATTGGCCACCACTTCCGCCATGCGCAGCGTGTTGCGGTTCTCCCGCACCATCGCCCAGGAGGCGATCATTT
>JAJYAF010000450.1 GCA_021779655.1 Pseudomonadota bacterium | reverse complement strand
TAGGTGAATTCGGCTTGCTGGGCGCGCGCGACAAACGGTGCGCTTACGCTGCCCATCACTGCGGAAGCAGCGGATGCCTTCAATAATGCCCGTCGCGAAAAACCCATCTGCCGTCTCCCTGAATATTCTTATAAATTGCATCATACGGACCCGGCACCGCCGGGTCATCAGCCGTCTCGAGCGGCTTATTGCCCGCTTTCAACGAAAATACCAAGCCTTCCGCGATCGGCTTTTTTCCAGCGAATCTCTTCTCTGGCTGCGCCGCTGCGGCTCCGTTGGGCTCTTGGGGAACGGTAGGCCGGATCATTGCCACGAGGCCTCGGCAATCTCGGCTGGTCACCGGGTCTGTGGCGCATCAACGGATGGCGCGCTTGAGAATTGCCAGTGGTTTCCCGACCAAGCGCCGTGACGGCCGCTATCGACGGGCAGAATACGGAGGGTCTCACGCAGCGGGCCATGGGCAAAACGCATTGCGGCTGAAGCAACGCGGCAACTAGGGTGGCTAAGAGACAGCATCGCTAAAAATACAGTGGAACATCAAAATCAAGGCACAAGCATCTGAAATTACGCGAAAATAAAATATTCCATAATATACCTTATGCGAATATTGGATTAGCTTCGTTTGTGCGGGCCAGTGGTTCGCCCTCCGCCGAAACGGGCGTTGGCGGACTACGGCGTCGAATGGCAGTCATGGCCATGCGCTTCACGGTCGGCAGCGTGGCGCAAAGGAGCATTTCTCTGAAAGCTAAGCTGGGATATTGCCCAACGAAGTCGGAAGCGATCGCGAATCTGCGGAAGCCGTTCGATCCAGTTCAAAGAAGGCGCCAGAGCGCCCCGGCCTTGGGAAGGAACACTCTATGCGCGCATGGCTGATTGCCGCCGGCCTTTGTTCGATTGCCGTCTCCGCGCTCGCGCAAGCCCCTCGCCCTGATCCCGGCCCGCTCACCATCGCGCGCCAAGGCAGCTTCTTCATCGGCGGACGCGACGTGAAATCCGAGACGCTTTCGACCCTTCCGGCCTATGCCTCGACCGGCACCATCACCGTCGATCAGATGTATGTGCGCTATCAGATTCCTGCCGGGATTCCTGACGTTCCGATCACGTTGATCCACGGCTGCTGCCTGACCGGCAAAACCTGGGAGACGACACCCGATGGCCGCATGGGATGGGACGAATATTTCATCCGGCACGGCCATCCCACCTACGTTATCGATCAGGTCTGGCGCGGCCGTTCGGCCGCCGATCCGTCCGCCATCAACACTGTCCGCAGCGGCAAGGCCGCAGTGGATCAGTTACCGACCGTATTCTCGGCCGGACATGAAGGTGCCTGGGCAATCTTTCGGTTCGGCAAGGAGTATCCGGAGCTGATGCCCGGCATGCGCTTTCCCGTCGCGGCCCAGACGGAATTCTGGAAACAGATGGTTCCGGACAACCTGAACAGCCTCCCGACACCAAATCCGACCGTCCCGGCCCTCTCCGAACTTGCGCAGAAAATCGGTGGCACCGTGCTGATGAGCCATTCGCAATCGGGCATCTACCCGTTTCAAACCGCTGTACTCGGTCGGAAAGGCATCGCAGGCATTGTTTCCATAGAGCCGGGAGCGTGTCCCGCGCCTACCGACGACATGGCGCCCTACGCTGGCCTGCCGATTTTGGTGTTGTTTGGCGACTATGTGGACGAATTTCCCCGCTGGGCGCCGCGGCTAAAAAATTGCCGCGCCTTCGTTGCCGCAGCCAACGGTGCCGGCGGCAAGGCAGAGCTGTTGGTGCTGCCCGAAATCGGCATCAAGGGTAACACGCACATGTTGATGCAGGACGACAACAATCTCGATATTGCCGACATCCTGCTGGACTGGATCGGGAAGCATGTGGCTGCGGCGGTCCAGTAGGAGGATCGCTGGAAACCGGGCTGCATTCACCTCTACCGCCCGCTGAAGCGTGGCTTGCGCCGCTCCATGAACGCCGCGACGCCCTCCTCGTGATCCTCGGTCAGGCTCGCGAGCGCGAACTGGTCGACGTCCATGTGGCTGGCGAGATCGTCGAGCGCGTGCGCCAGACGATTGACCGTCAGTTTGGTCATGGCAACCGATAGCGGCGGTTGCGCCGCCACCTTTGTCGCGAGCGTCATCGCCGCGTCGAACGCCGTGCCGGGATCGACGACCTCCTCTACCAGCCCCCATTCGAAGGCCTCGGCGGCGCTGATGCGCTGGTCAGCCAGAATAACGGCCTGTTTGGTGCGGGCCGGCCCCATCAAATGCAGCATGCGCGGGATACTCTGCCAGCTCATATTCATGCCGAGCCCGATTTCGGGTACACGCATATGGGCATTGCGAGCCATCACACGAAAATCCAGCGCCACCGCCAGCGCCACGCCGCCGCCAATGCAAAATCCTTCGATGGCGCCGATGGTAATCTGCTCCATCTCCTGCCATGCGCGGCTCAGCCGCGGTCCAAGTTTCAGGTGCCGCCGCAACGAACCGAGGTCCATGGATTTGCGCAATCGGCCCTCGGGATCCTTCAGATCGAAGCCTGCGCTGAAAGCCTTGGGTCCGCCCGTGAGGACCACGACCGAAGTAGCACCATCGTCCTCGAAGCTGCGAGCCGCATGGGTCAGTTGACGCAGCGCTTCCGGCGACAGCGCGTTGATGCCATCGCCGCGGTCAAATCGCACCACGGCGATACGGCCTTCCGGACCCAAGCCCTTTTCGATCGTCACAAGATCGGTCACCGATACATCTCCTTGCCCGCGATTTCTTCCAACGATAGCGTAAAAGAGCGGAAAAAGGCGGAGTGGCTTGCTCCAGCCGCGTGTTTTGTCTTCCGTGCGGTGCGACGACTAGCGGCTGCGACAATCCATCAACGTACCGCATGCCTGTCCGAATGGACCAATTCTCGCTGCCTCCGACGCACAGCCCTCCACTCTCGACATGGGCCGAACATTGCGTTTATCTTTGGACCCATGACCGAACACCATCATCACCACGACCATTCGGAACTTTCCGA
>JAJYAF010000027.1 GCA_021779655.1 Pseudomonadota bacterium | reverse complement strand
GTCTATGCGGCGAACTGCGCCTCCTGCCACGGGCAGGACGGCAAGGGCCGCGCGCCGGTAATCCCGCCGCTTGCCGGCAACAGCTCCGTCGTTGCCGCTGCGCCCGACAACGTTATCGGCGCCGTGCTCAACGGCATTCCACCCTGGAATAACGGCCCGGCCATGCCCTCCTTCGCCACCGCGCTTTCCGATGCGCAAATCGCCGCGCTCACCAACTATGTGCGCATTTCCTGGAACAATGGCGGAACGGCCAATGCCGTGCCGCGCGACGTGCTGGCCGCCCGGGCCGTTTCCACCGTGCCGTTGCTGGGCGACGCGGCATCGGATGCGTTCGGCTGCCCGCATGTCAGCCCCACCGGTGGCGATTCCGCCCTGACCGATCCGGGCGGCAACCTGTTGCAGATCATGACGGATGCCACGCCGGCAACCCTGCCCAACCGCACCCGGGAACTGGTCGCGGCATTGCGCGCCAACGATGGCAGCATCAGCGATCCCGACCTGATGAATTACCTCGTCGCCGCCTATTGCCCGGTGGTCGCCAACGCGAAAGGGCTCAGCAATGCCGCGAAGCAAACGGCTTTGCGCGATTATATCGCGAGCGCCGCCTCCTTCATCGCGGCGGCGCCGGCCAAGGCTGCGCCAAACCAGAGCCCGTAAGCCAGGCGGTAAAACTGCTTCGCAGCCGGCGCCGTACAAAGCGGCGCATGTGCCCGATGGCTGAAACCGTAACCGGCGCGGCGGTCAGGCCGTGCGTGCCCGCCCTGCCGGCGCCGCTTGGGCGCGAGATGGGATGAAAAACGTTTTCATCATCGCCGGCGAGGCGAGCGGGGATGCCCTCGGCGGCCGGCTGATGGCCGCCATGCTGCGCCGCCGCGACGACCTCGTCTTTACCGGCATCGGCGGCCCGCGCATGGCGGCGGTGGGACTCAAATCCGAGTTTCCCATGCAGGAACTCTCGATAATGGGCCTTGCGGAAATTCTGCCCCGGATCATTCCCTTGCGCCGCCGTATCCGGCAGACCATCGAAACGATTAAGGCCGCGCGGCCGGATGCGGTCGTCACCATCGACAGCCCCGGATTTACGCTGCGCGTTCTGAACGGCATTCGCGATCTCGGCATCCGGCGCATCCATTATGTGGCGCCGCAGGTCTGGGCCTGGCGGGAGGAGCGCGTGCGGCGATATCCCGGGCTATGGGATGAGCTGCTCTGTCTGCTGCCCTTCGAGGCCGGATTTTTCAGCAAATATAATCTGCATCCGCGCTTCACCGGGCATCCTGTGCTGGAATCGGGGGCTGGCAGCGGCAATGGGGAGCGTTTTCTTGCCGCCCATGGCATTCTGCGCAACGCGGCGCCCGTAATTCTCATGCCCGGCTCGCGCGGGACCGAGACCAGCCGGCTGATGCCTGTGTTCCAGGAAACGATGGCCCGCCTGCAACTGGAGATCCCGCATCTCGTGCCCGTGCTGGCCGCCGCTCCGCATATCGCGGAGGCGGTCGCGGCGATGACGGCCGGCTGGCCGGCCGAGCCGGTTATCGTGCGCAGTGAGGCCGAACGTTACGATGCCTTCGCCGCCGCCCGCGCCGCGCTGGCCAAATCCGGCACCTCGACCCTGGAACTGGCCATGGCCGGCGTGCCGATGGCCGTGACCTATCGGGTCAGTCCCATCAGCGCCAGCCTGGCGCGGCGATTTATCAAGGTCCCGCATGTGGGCATGATCAACCTGCTCTCGGGCGGGGAGGTGGTGCCGGAACTCCTGCAACAGGACTGCCGCCCGGAAAAACTCGTCGCCACGCTGAAAACGCTCCTGACCGACCGCAAGGTCGCCGAGGCGCAACGCAGCGGGTTCGCCGCCGCGCTGCAAACCTTGCACGTTCCCGGCGCCACCCCTTCCGAAGCCGCCGCCGAGGCGGTTCTCTCGCATCTTGCATAATAAGCCAAAATCAAAGTTGCGTTTGCCCCGACGCGCTTCCCGCCTATCGTGAATTTAAGGGGTTGGCGAAACCGGGGCTGTTGAGCAAGCTCCGTGCCGAGGCCAATTCGGGCATGAAGCCGTAGAGGATCATGCCTGACATGCCTGACCAATCCACGCCCACCCCCACACCGCTTGCCGCGCAAAAGCAGGTAATTCCCACGCGGGGGCCGGTGGGGCGATGGATAGAGCCCTGGTATGTCGCCTATGCCATTCTCGGCGCGCTGGCTTCCGGCATTGCCGCCATTCTCATTCCGCTGATGGTCAATACCCATGGCGGCAGTTCCACGGAAATCGGCAGCGCCATCGCGGCGCAAAATATCGGCGCGTTGGCCGCACCGCTATGGGGCTCACTCGCGGATAGAAGCAAGGCGTATCGCGGCATCTTCTTCATCGGGTTCATGATCATCGGCCTCGGGTTTCTTGCCTTCACGCTATTTCAGGGCGCTGAAGCCTGGCTCGCCGGCGCGTTCCTCATCGGCTTCGGCACGGCCGCCTCCAATACGGTTGCGAGCCTGTTCGTTGTCGAATTCACGCCCGCCGCGGAATGGGGCTTGCGTATCAGCTGGCTGCAAACCTTCAATGCCGGCGGTTCGGTGATCGGCATGTTCCTGGCCGGGATGCTCGCGCCACGCACGGGCATGCTGCTGTCGGCGCTACTCGTTCTCCCGGCCATCGCCATTGGCGGGAAGGGTCTGCCGGTGCCGGCGGCACGGCAACGCCCTTTCAGCCATATTCACCGCGATGCGCTCGCCCGGCTGGTCCGGCATATGGAACCGGCGACCGCATCGGTGATTTCGCATATCCACCGGCCACGCCTCAAGGATCTCGCCTTGCTCGGCACCGCGATGCGCTCCGCCTTCGGGGTTTTTCTCTCCGGCTGGTTCGTGTTTTCCCTCGCCATCTCCGCGTTTTCCACACTTTATCCGGTGCTGATGAAAAACAGCTTCGACATGCCCGTGAGCCGCTCCTCGGCGCTTATCGCAATCGTCACCGCCTTGAGCATTCCATTCTACAACCTTGCGGGACGGCTGGTTTCCCGTTTCGGCCCCGGAGCGATGCTGGCGGTTGGCATCGGCGCACGCTCGGTTGCCTTGATCGGGCTTGGGATCGTGGCGCTTGGGCGCCCGGCCGGCGGCGGGGCGATCGACGTGATCCTACTGTTCGCCCTGTTCCAGGGAATCTGGCCGCTCCTCAGCGTTGCCGCGAACGATCTGGCCGCCGCCACCGCGCCGTTCGGTGAAGGTTCCGCCATGGGGTTTTTCAATGCCGCCGCCGCCATCGCCTCAGCGGCCGGCGCCGTATCGGGCGGCGCCGTGGCGGATTATTTCGGCTACCCGGCGGTGAGCCTCTTCGCGGGCCTCGCGTTGCTGGGCAGCCTGGGCTGCGTGCTGCCGCTGACGCGCCGGCATTTCGAAGTCACGCGCGCCGGAAGTTGAGTTGGGCCCCGGCTTGCC
Source organism: Pseudomonadota bacterium (assembly GCA_021779655.1). The sequence goes on along the minus strand of JAJYAF010000027.1, from coordinate 9,245 downwards.
TGCGAATGGAGATCCCGCTTCGCGTGCCCGTGCTGGCCACCGCTCCGCAATTCAAATCAATGGCCCATGTTCATCATCGCCGGCGGCTCCTGCTGCATTAACAAGCCGGCAGCAAGCAAAATCAGGAAGCCCAACAACGCTTCCGCGCCGACCGCTCGACGCAGGGTGGCCCGTGACACCGGCAGAGCCGGTGTCAGCCGGAACTTGTTGCGGGCAGCGAAAGCGATAATGCCCACGAGCAGCAGGAATTTCACCAGCACCGTCACGCCATAGGCGGTCGAGACGAGCGGGGCGACGCCACCGATAAGCCAGATATAGTTCAGCACGGCCGTCGCCAGTATTGCCAGAACGCAGCTTGTACCGAGCTTGGAATAAGCCCTGACGGTGGCGCCGAGAGCGCCGTCCGGCAGCCGGTAAAAAGCCAGCCATAACGCCGGCAGCGTGCCGAGCCAGCAGGCGGCGGCGGCCACATGCACGAGCGATCCGGCAAACAGCGTGTCGCCCTCGACACTGCCCAGCATGGCAGCGCCATGGCCGATGAACGATTCGGTCAGCACCGTGCCGGCTAACATTAGCGCGGCCAGCCGGTTCCAGGCGAGCCGGTAGCAAAGCATCGCGGCGGCCAGCGCGATCATCCGGGTGATCAGGATCCAGCCGACGCGCGTATCCTGCGCCACGATCACCAGCGCCGCCAACTCATCGCGCCAATTTTGCGGCGACGCGAAATCCGCTGTCTGCAGCGCGAACCATCCGATGCCGGCGGCAAAAGCCAGGATCGCGCCGCCGGATGCTAGGCGGCCGCTCCCCGGCACCCGCCCGAACCAGGCGGTAAACAGCGTCGTACCAAAGGCCGCGAAGAGGCCGGCGAGATGCAGGCCTCGGACAAGACCCAGCAGAATCACGATGCGACGGTGAAACTGAACGAACCTTGCGTTTTATGCGTGTCCACGGAAAGCGCATGCCAGGTAACGGTGATCTTGCCCGGCATCGTGATCTTCAAGGGCACCTGCATCTCGTCAGGATGGCCGGCCACGGCTTCGGGCTTGCCCGCCATGACGTCCATACCCATCGAATCCGTTACCGTTACGGTACAGAATGGAACCTCTAAATCCTCCGTATAGATCAGCGTGAGCAGCTTCGGCGCGGATTTCACCGTGCTGCCCACCGGCGGATCGGAAAGTTTCAGAAAAGCGTGGGCGAAGGCCGGCGTGGCGCCCAGATTTGCGACGAACGCGGCCCCGAGCGCAAAACGAATTAACGATTTCATGAAAACCTCACCATTCCGCCAAGGGTTTGCCAAGAGAATTGGGAAACAAATCATCGAAATAAAGATGGAATTGGCCAATCACGCCCAACCCATGGCCGGAAGCGCCATTGAGCGGCCAGAGCAATTCGGTGGAAAAGGAGAAATATTCGCCCGTCCATACCGCGCCGGTGCCAAGCCGAAAGGTCGTGGGATTTCCGGTTGGCCGGAAGGCGGAACCGGAAGCCGCGGAGGACCAGCCAAGTTCGATCAACGGCGTTAGATTTGCCAACACGAGCGGCAGGCCATAATAATGCACCTGCGACTGCAAATACGGTATGGAGTATTGCAGCGTCAGTCCTCCCGACCAGGTGTTGATGCCGCCATAGCCGGAGGCATATCCCGTGTTGGGCATATTGTAGTCGAGCTCGCCGGTAACGGCGAACGGGCGGATGAAACTGGCGGGAATGTCGCCGAGTCCCTTGCCGAAATACCCGGATACTGTCGTGGTGTCATAGCCGGCCTCGAATGCCGAACTACCGGCGCGGCCGAAATCTTCGGTGACGGCGACAGAACTCATGAACTCATGCTCGGGCAACACGATCCAACGCCATTTCAACTGCACATAAGGGTCGCTCCACCCGCCATGACTCTTGCCGTTATCGTTGGGGTCGACGGTGAGATAATTCCAGTCATCGCCGACGGCGAAGCCGAGATTGCTCAAAATCGTCTTATCGTATTCGAAATTCAAATCGGTATCGGTGCTTTTACCGTCCGGGCTGGTGACTGAAAAAAGCGGCAGGTTGGCCTCGTCCCCGACGCCTGGGTCGTCGATAAGCAGCGTATTCACGAACACGCGGTCGCCGGCCACGGCGTGCGCATAAGCATGCTGCGCGGTAGCCAGCACGGCCAAGGCGATTAGCGGTAAAATATTGTAAAACCTCATTTAAATAGCCTTCCTGCGTGTTTTTTAGAGCAGTTAGCATCAAACCTTCCCATATGGCAAGGTCTTGTCTTTGGTCGTGGTGCAGGTGGTCCGGGCACGGGTGCGGATGGACCTGGAGTTGCCGCTTGATGGCGCCGGGTTGCGGGCGGGACAGGAGGTTTTTCAATGCCGCCCCTCCGCCGCCGGCGCCGTATCGGGCGGCGCCGTGGCGGATGAGTTCGGCTACTCGGTGGTGAGCCTTTTCGCCGGCCTCGCGCTATTTTGCAGCCTGGCGCTGACGCTGACGCGGCGGGCTGATCTTACTGATGATTGTGGGCGTCGGGCTGGACGTCCAACCCGCCGGCGCGTTCAATGAAGCGCGCGATATCCGCGACACCCGGCCCCGCCTTAACCTGGGCGAACACGAAAGGGCGCGCGCCGCGCATGCGCCGCGCGTCGCGATCCATCACCTCCAGGCTGGCGCCGACCAGCGGCGCCAGATCCGTTTTGTTGATCACCAGCAGGTCGGATTTCGTGATGCCCGGGCCGCCCTTGCGGGGTATCTTGTCTCCGGCCGAGACGTCGATGACATAGACGGTCAGATCCGCCAGTTCCGGAGAAAAGGTGGCGGCCAGATTATCGCCGCCGCTTTCGATCAGCAGCAGTTCCAGCGCCGGGAAGCGCCGGCACATCTCCGCCACGCCGGCGAGGTTTATGCTCGCATCCTCGCGAATGGCGGTATGCGGGCAGCCGCCGGTCTCGATGCCGAGAATCCGCTCAGCCGGCAGCGAACCGGCGCGCGTGAGAAATTCCGCATCCTCTCTGGTGTAGATGTCGTTGGTGATGGCGGCGATTTCGTAGCGATCCCGAAACACGCGGCACAGCCCGTCCATCAGCGCGGTCTTGCCGCTGCCCACCGGGCCGCCGATGCCAACACGTAACGGACCGTTGAATCTCATGTGCGGAACAACCTCGTGTATTGCGTTTCGTGGTTCATGCCGGCGATATCCGCCGCCCATGAAGCGCCGCCCGGTTCCAGCGCGCGGCTTTCGGTCATCGTGCCGAGAATATCGCGGAGGAGCGCGGCCTGAACCCGCAGGCCGGCGCTCTGGCCAAGCGGAATGAGCCGCAGGGCGGCCGAAATCTGCCCGGCTACCACAAGATGCAGATAGGCCAGTACAGCCTCGTCCTCGGCGATCCCTTGCATGCCGCAAAGACGCCCGGCCACGACCGGATAGGGCGCCGGTTCCACACTGGCCCAGGGCGCGGCGGCAGCGGCGAAGGCGCCGCCCTGCGCGGTGGTTTCCAAACGCCGCTCGGCGCCGTTGCAAAGCGCCAGCGCCAGTTCGGCGACATCCTCACCCCGCCAGGCGCGACGCAGCAACACCGCCTCGGCCCGCAGGGCACCGAGGCTCAAGCCATCCCGAAGCCAGGCGATGAGGCTGGCCTCATCCGCCACCAGACCTTGCGCCACCGCCCATTCCAGCCCGGAGGAATAGGCGAACCCGCCGGTGGGAAAAGCGGGCGAAAACCAGGTGAGCAGGTTGAGCAGCGCCTCAGCCATGCGCGTAGGCGCCTCCTTCCGGATCGAACGGCGCCATCACCGGAACGGCCGTGCCGCCCAGGCCCGCTACCATTTCCGCGATAACGTGGTCGGCCTGGATGCGCAGCGCGCCGGGGAGGAACTGCACGCCGAGATGGCGGTTGCCGAGATGCCAGGCGAGGCGGATCAGCCTGTCCGGGGTGGACGCGGTGATTTCCAGCAAATTCTCGTCCGCCGCCTGGATTTCGACAAGCGAGCCATCGGTCAGCGCCAGGGCATCGCCATCGCGCAGGAGCGTCGCCTCCGGCAGATTGAGCAGAATCCCGGTACCATCCTCGGCAAGGAAGCGCAGGCGGCGGCGGTAGCGCCGGTCGTATTCCAGGATCGCCCGCCGCGCCGGACCGGACCAGCGGCCCTTGGGTATGACCCGCCTCGCCTCGATGAGAACCGCCTCGATCAAAACAGGAAATACCTTTGCGCCATCGGCAAGGTTTCGGCGGGCTCGCAGACCAGCAACTGCCCGTCGGCGCGCACCTCGTAGGTCTCGGGGTCCACCGCGATATGCGGCGTGGCATCGTTATGGATCATGGATTTCTTGCTGATACCGCCGCGCGTGTTGCGCACCGCGACCATCGGACGGCTGAGGCCGAGCCGCTGGCCGAGACCATCCGCAAGCGCGGCGCCCGAGACGAACAGCAGCGAGGATTCGATGAGCGCCCGGCCATAGGCGCCGAACATCGGGCGGTAATGCACCGGCTGCGGCGTGGGGATGGAGGCGTTGGGATCGCCCATCCGCGCGAGCGCGATCGAGCCGCCCTTCAGCACGAGATCGGGCTTCACGCCGAAGAAGGCGGGCGTCCATAGAACGAGATCGGCCAGCTTGCCTTCCTCGACGGAACCCAGATGCGCGCTCATGCCCTGCGCGATGGCCGGGTTGATCGTGTATTTCGCGATATAGCGCTTGATACGCGCATTATCCGCCGCGCCATCGCCCGGCAGCGCGCCGCGCTGGCGCTTCATCTTGTGCGCCGTCTGCCAGCAGCGAATGATGACCTCGCCCACCCGCCCCATGGCCTGGCTATCGGAAGAGAGCATGGAGAGCGCGCCAAGATCGTGCAGGATATCCTCCGCCGCGATGGTCTCCTTGCGGATGCGCGATTCCGCGAAGGCGATGTCCTCCGGAATCGCGGGATCGAGATGATGGCAGACCATGAGCATGTCGAGATGCTCATCCAGCGTGTTCACGGTGTAGGGCCGGGTTGGGTTGGTGGAGCTTGGCAGAACGTTGGGCAGGCCCGCGACCCGGATGATATCCGGCGCGTGCCCGCCGCCCGCGCCCTCGGTATGGAAGGCGTGGATGGTGCGGCCCTTGAAGGCGGCGATCGTGTCCTCGACAAAGCCGCTCTCGTTCAGGGTATCGGTATGGATCATCACCTGGATATCGTGGGCGTCGGCCACGCCGAGACAGCAATCGATCGCCGCCGGCGTGCTGCCCCAATCCTCGTGCAGCTTGAGCGAGGACGCCCCGGCGCGGATCATTTCCTCAAGGGCGCCGGGCGTGCTGGCATTGCCCTTGCCGGTGAAGGCAAGGTTCACGGGGAAAGCCTCGGCCGCCTGGAGCATCCGCGCGAGGTGAAACGGCCCGGGCGTGCAGGTGGTGGCGAAACTGCCCGTCGCCGGACCGGTGCCGCCACCCACCATGGTGGTTATCCCGCTGCTCAGCGCCTCTTCCACCTGCTGCGGGCAGATGAAATGAATATGGCTGTCGATGCCTCCGGCGGTGATGATCTTGCCCTCGCCCGCGATGATCTCGGTCCCCGGCCCGATCACGATATCAACCCCCGGCTGCACGTCCGGATTGCCGGCCTTGCCGATCCTGGCGATGCGCCCCGCCGAGATGCCGATATCCGCCTTCACGATGCCCCAATGGTCGATGATCAGCGCGTTGGTGATGACGGTGTCCGCCGCGCCCTCGGCATTGGCCAGCTGGGATTGCCCCATGCCATCGCGGATGACCTTGCCGCCGCCGAATTTCACCTCCTCGCCATAGAGCGTGAAGTCCTTCTCCACCTCGGCGAAGAGTTCGGTATCCGCAAGGCGCACCCGGTCGCCCGTTGTGGGGCCGAACATGTCCGCGTAGGCGGCGCGGGTGATGCGCGCCACTAGCCGAGCCCGCCCATGGTGAGCCCGCGAAAGCCGAAGACCCTCCGGCCGCCCCGGTAGGGGATCAGCGTGACCTCACGCGACTGCCCCGGCTCGAAGCGGATCGCGGTGCCCGCCGCGATATCGAGCCGCTTGCCCCGGGCCGCCGCGCGGTCGAACGCGAGCGCCGCGTTGGTTTCGGCGAAATGATAATGGCTGCCGACCTGGATCGGCCGGTCGCCGGTATTGGCGACCGTGAGCACGGTTTTCTCCAGCCCGGCATTCAGCTCGATCTCGCCTGGCGGCGTGAGCACCTCGCCCGGAATCATCAAATCGGGAATCATCGGCCGGGAATCATCGGCGGGGAATCATCGGATCGGTGCATGGACGGTGACGAGCTTGGTCCCATCCGGAAACGTCGCCTCGACCTGCACGTCATGGATCATCTCCGCCACCCCTTCCATCACCTGGGCGCGGCTGAGCACGTGCGCGCCCGCTTCCATCAGCTCGGCGACACGCCGGCCGTCGCGCGCGCCCTCGACCACGAAATCGGTGATGAGCGCCACCGCCTCCGGGTAGTTCAGCTTCACGCCGCGTTCGAGCCGCCGCCGCGCCACCATGCCAGCCAGGGCGATCAACAGCTTGTCCTTCTCACGCGGCGTGAGATCCATCAGCGCCTTCCTTTTCGTGCCAGCCTTTTCGTGCCAGCCTATTCCTGCCAGCCTTTTCGTGCCAGCCTACTCCTGCCATACGCACGGCAGCGCCGTGCCAGGCAGCGCACGCAAGGCACGCAAAGCACGGGCCAAAATAGCGCGCAAGGTAGCGGCGTCCGGCGCCAGGATGCGCGCGAGCAGCATTTCGCCGTTCCAGCTTGCTCCCGCGACGGCGCCCGCCAGCGCCGCGCGCAGGGCCGGAAGCCTCTCGGCCAGTTGCCCTCCCGTACCGAACAGGCTGGCCATTGCCCGGGCACCGCCCGCGACCCCGGGGCGGGCCAGAAGGGCCGCAACGTCGCCATCGAGCCGCGTGATGTCCCGCCAGAGCAGCTTGCCGTCGCGGCGCAGCGAAATCTGATCCCGCAGCATCCCGGCGCGAATTGCCTCGCCCATCGCCAGTCTGCCAAAAACCAGGCTCTCCAAGCCGAGAAATTCGGCATCGCCGTGAAGCGCGATATCGAGCGACCGCATGAGCGCGAAACGGTCGAATAAAATCGTCTCCTGCGGCAGGTAGTGCAGCCGCGCGCCGCGCGCCGCGTGCAGGCGGGTGACGACCCGGGCGGGCGTGTCCAGCGCGCGATACAGCCGCTCCGCCGCCTGGGTGGTGAAGGTCACCGCGGCGCCCGCGCTAGCCGTCAGCGCGGTTTCGAGCCTGTCTCCGCCGGCGATGCCGCCGGAGAGGTTCAGCGCCACCACCACTGTCTCCGGCGCGCGCGGCAGGCGGGCCTTCAGGCAACCCTCCTGATAAAAGCGCTCAAGCCGGGTTTGTCCGCCTTCCCGCCTGAACGCGAGATCGAGCCGCCCCTCCGCGCGCTGTGCCGGCGCGGGCGGTGGGGCGGGCGAAAGGGCGGGCGGTGTGGCAGGCGGTGGGGCGAGCATCGCGCGCAAGCGTAGGGCACGGCGCCGCGCGCCGCCAAGCGGGAAAAACGGGCCGTAAAGCAGCCGCTTTTTGCTTGACCGGCGGCGCCATCGGGCCGGATATCATCGCGCAATGACGATACCGCAGCGCATCATAAAGCAGCGGCGCCAATACAATCAGTGGGTGGGCAACCAGACGCTGGAGGATTTCGCCCTGCGTTTCACCGCCGCCAAGGCACGGCGCCCCTCGTTCGCGGTGGGGAGCACGGCTTTGGGGGCGGTTTCCTTCCTGGCCTGCGAGGCGATCGGCGGCACCCTCACCCTTACCTTCGGCTTTGCCAGCACCATGGCGGCGATCGGAGCGGCGGGGCTGATCATGTTTCTGGTCGGGCTGCCGATCTGCTCGGCCGCCATCCGCCACGGTGTCGATGTCGATCTGCTCACCCGCGGGGCCGGTTTCGGCTATCTCGGCTCCACGGTCACATCGCTGATCTATGCCACCTTCACCTTCGTTCTCTTCTCGATCGAGGCCAGCATCATGTCGGCCGCGCTCGTCATGGTGCTGCATATCCCGCTCTGGCTCGCCAATCTCTGCTCGGTGCTGGCGGCGGTGCCGATCGCCGCGCTGGGGATCAAGGCGATCAGCCGGATGCAGGTGTTCACCCAGCCGGTCTGGCTGATCCTGCAATTCGGTCCGCTATTGGCCTGGACGCGCTTTGCCGGCGCGCTGAACAGGCCGGGCCTGGCGGTGCTGCCATTCGGCACGGCCACCTCCATTCTGCTTTCGTTGCTGCCGCAAATCGGCGAACAGGTGGATTATCTGCGCTTCCTCCCGGCGGCCAGAAACCGCCGCACGCTAGGCGCGATGCTGTTCGCCGGCCCGGGCTGGGTGCTCACCGGATGCGCCAAGCTCGCGGCGGGATCGTTCCTCGCCTACCTTGCCATCTCGCGCGGGGTGGCATGGAATCTCGCGCCACAGCCGGCCACCATGTTCCGCATCGCCTATTTCGAGGCATTCCACAACGGCGCCGTGGCATCGGCCCTGATGCTGATTTTCGTCGTCGCCTGCCAGATCAAGATCAACACCACCAACGCCTATGCCGGCTCCATCGCCTGGTCCAATTTCTTCTCGCGCCTGACCCACAGCCATCCCGGCCGGGTGGTGTGGGTGGTATTCAACGGCGCGCTCGCGCTGCTGCTGATGCAGCTTGGTATCTATAAGATCATCCAGAACATTCTCGGCCTCTACGCCGATCTGGCGGTCGGGTGGATGGGCGCGCTGGCGGCGGATCTCGTGGTGAACAAGCGGCTCGGGCTCTCTCCGCCCGGAATCGAATTCAAACGGGCTCATCTCTACGACCTGAACCCGGTGGGTACCGGCGCCATGGCGATCTCGGTGCTGTTCTCGACCCTCATGAGCTTCGGCGTGTTCGGCGGCACCGCGCGCTCCCTTGCCACTCTCGCCGGGCTTGCGCTGGCTTTTCTGGCCGCGCCGGTCATCGCCTGGGCCACCGGCGGGCGCTATTATCTCGCGCGGGCGGTGGAACCGGCGCGGGAAACCCGCTGCGTCGTCTGCGAAACCGTGTTCGAGGCACCCGACATGGCCGCCTGCCCGGCTTACGGCGGGGCCATCTGCTCGCTCTGCTGCACGCTGGAGGCGCGCTGCCAGGATTTGTGCAAGCCCCATGGGCGGCTGGGCGCCCAGGCACTCAATGTGCTGCCCGCGCGCCTCGCCGCCCGGATGCGCCGCCAGGCTGGATCGCGCCTGTTGCCCTTCCTCGCCGTGCTGGCGGTGGCGAGCCTGGCCCTGGCGGGCACGCT
>JAJYAF010000449.1 GCA_021779655.1 Pseudomonadota bacterium | reverse complement strand
CGCTGCGCGCCGATGACGAAGTCCTGCTGATCGGCGATGACGCGGTGCATGGCGAGGAGGCCTACGCGATCTATGCGGACGGCCAGAAAATTCCGGTCATGGGCGACTGAAGCTTCACGCGCGCCGCCGCGCGCAAGGCTTGGTCTTGTCGGATGGGAGCCCGGGGCGGAAACGCTCCGGGTTTCCGCTTTTTTGGCCGCGCGCATACCAATCCGCGTTTTCGCGGATTGGTATTACCGTAGGGGGTCGGTGAGAGCAGCTACCGCCAGGATTTCCGTTCGATCCGCTTTCAGGATGAAGCCCGCGGTGATCGCGCGGTCCAGCGCCACGGCGAAAAGCCGGAGATATTGCGCCCTGCCGCCGGGATAGAGGCGGGCAAGGCGCGCCTGGTCGAAGGGAATGGCGAAGCCGGTGAGGCCGCCGATGCCGGAGAGGGAGCTCACCGGCACGTCGACCCAGGGCGTGCGGATGCCCCCTTGCGCATTGCCGCAGGCATCGCGCAGCGGGCTGAAACTTTCCCGGGCCAGCGCGATCGCCGGTGCGTGCGCGGGCGCCTTGCCTTGGATAACCCACCGGTTCAAGGCGGCGAGCGCCGCTTCCGCGACGTAGTGATGCTGTGGCCCGTTATTGATGGGCAGGGCAAGCTGCGTGCCGCCGATATTGCGCATGGGCGCCCAGATGCCGGCCAACACGGCGGGGGGGAGTTGCGGTGTGTCGATCATGCCGCCAGCCAGCAGATAATTATCCACATGCGCGGCGCCGGGGATTTCCCAACTGCGCAAATGCGGCCCATCCGGCTGCCGGGCGGCGGCGAACCCGATGAAACCGCCAAGGCCGTTCACGTCGGTTTCGGTGAGCAGCTGCAATACCGGCACGCGCGGGTATTCCGGCAGGCGGACCGGGCGGGCCATTTCCTCAGGCGAGGCGGAATAAAGCGTGTTCCAGTTGAGCGAAGCCGCGGCGCCGGCGCGGGAATGGATGAGATAGCCGTCATATACCCGCGCCAGCGGATCAATGTATTTGACGTAGGTGGTGAGATACAGGGCGGATTGGGAATCTCCCATGGCGAGCAGGTGCCGGGGGGATAGCCCGTCCAGCAGGATTGCCGGCTGCTGCCGCAACAGCCGGCCGGCATCGGAGAAGATGTCGAAGCTAAAGGCGTCGCGGGGCAGGGCCAGGCCCGCGTAGCGTTTTGGATTCATTGCCTGCAAAGCCTGGCTGGACCGGCCGAGGCCGGATTCCTCGGCCACGCCGGCCTTCTGCGCCGACACGCCAACATAGGCGTAGCCCGAGCGCAGCATTTCCCGATGCAGCATGATCCATTCAATGGGGATGTCGTGGCCGGTGCTCACATTCAGCCATTCCACCGCCACCGTGCCGTTGAAGCGGCGCGGATCGCGCGGGGCGAGGACGACGAGCCGGGTCCGGTAGGCCCGGTGCTTCCAGGGCCGGACGGTTTCCCCGGCGGCGTTGCGCACGGCGCGATAGGCGACCGCCGTGCCGGCGAAGAAGAACTCCCGTTCCGTATAGCCCTGGGCAGCGAGGCTATACGCACCCAGCGCCAGCACGGGCGTGCCCGGTACCCGCTGCGGCACCGCATGTTCCGCACCGGCCGGGAGCGGGCTAAGCAGGAGGGCAAGTAAGGGGATGAGCAGGCGGATGCCGGTTTTGTTGAAAGAACGCTTATACCAGCCCGCCAATTCATTGACTCTATCAGACAGGTGGCGGGCTGGTATAAGGCTTTGATTTCGCGCGCGGCCGCCCCGCCAACCCCGCGCGCATACCAATCCGCATTTTTGCGGATTGGTATTAAACTTTGTTGTCCAAGATTCTGATATATCCGACTCTAAGGGCAAGGTATAACGCATCGATGGCAATCTCTCTGCGAAACGACCGCTTCATTTCGCCCGGTTTGAAGGCGCAGCTCCGGCGTCGCATGGCGGAGCTGGCCGGGATAGGCGTGGCGGTGGCGGGGACCGCGCTGCTATTGGCCTTGCTTTCCTACCATGCGCAGGACCCGTCTTTCGATACCTCCGGCAGCGGCCGGACGTTGAATTTCGTCGGGCCGGCGGGCGCCGGCGTTTCCGACCTGCTGCTGCAAGGCTTCGGGGTTGCCGGGTTTGTGCCGGCGATCATTCTCCTTGCCTGGAGTTACCGCCTGGGAACGCGCGGCCGGCTTGGCTATTTGAAAACCCGTATCGTTCTGGGCGGTATGGCCATGCCGCTGCTGGCAATGGCCCTTGCGCTGGCGGTGGCGGTCATTCCCGGTCCGGCGATCGGCTGGCCGGTGCCTGCCGGAATCGGCGGGGCGGCCGGGCTTATTCTTTCCCGGGTTCTGGTACATCCCGGCTTTGGCGCCTGGGGAGGGGTCGCCATGATTTTAAGCCTTGTCGCAGGGCTGGCCGCGCTGGTTTTTTCGCTCGGCTTCACCCCGGGGGAATGGCGCAGCGGCGGCAGCCGGGCGGCGCGCATGGCCGCCGCTTCGGTAGCCGGGGGCAGGCGCGGGGCGGAGGTCGTGTCTTCCTGGATCACGCCCTTGTTGAGGGCCGCGGAGGCGGGCGAGGCGCGGAGCTGGATCCTGCCGCCTGGCCGGCAAGACCCGGACAAAGACCCAGGGAAAGACCCAGGGAAAGACCCAGGGAAAGACCGGGCATGGCCTGGCCAGCCAATCTCAGGGAGCGGCGGGAAGCCGAAGCCCGCGCAAGCAGATGCGGCGCCCGCCGTGCGGGCCGCCCAGCTGACCAGGAAAGGCGCACCCAGACAGGAGCGCCTGCCGCTTGCGGATATGGGCTGGAATTTTCCCTCGCTTGATCTTTTGCGGCCGGCGCCGGCGCAGGCGAGTTCCGGCCCCACCAATGACGCGCTGCAAAGCAATGCCCGGCTGTTGGAAACCGTGTTACAGGATTACGGGGTACAGGGCAGGATCGTGGAAATCCGCCCTGGGCCCGTGGTTACCCTGTACGAGCTGGAGCCGGCGCCCGGCATCCGTTCCGCCAGGGTGATCGGGCT
>JAJYAF010000448.1 GCA_021779655.1 Pseudomonadota bacterium | reverse complement strand
CCTCACGGCAAGGCGTGCACTGCCCGCAGCTCTCATGCTTGAAGAACTTGGACAGGCGCCAGATGGCTTTGACGACGTCGGCCGATTTATCCATGACGATGATGGCGCCGGAGCCAAGGCCGCTGCGTACCGCCGCCAGAGAATCGAAATCCATCAACTGGGTTTCGCACATTTCCTTGTTCAGGATCGGCATCGAAGCGCCGCCGGGGATAACCGCCTGAAGATTATCCCAACCGCCGCGCACGCCCCCGGCATGCTTCTCGATCAAATCTTTCAGCGGCGTGCCAAGTTCTTCCTCGACATTACACGGACGATTCACGTGACCGGAGATGCAGAAAATTTTGGTGCCTGCATTTTTAGGGCGGCCAAGCGCCGAGAACCATGCCGCGCCACGGCGCAAAATCGTCGGCACACCGGCAATGGATTCAACATTGTTCACCGTGGTCGGGCAGCCGTACAGCCCCATGGCGGCGGGGAACGGCGGCTTCATCCGCGGCATTCCTTTTTTGCCTTCCAGGCTTTCCAGTAACGCCGACTCTTCACCGCAAATATACGCACCGGCGCCACGATGCAGCACCAGATCGAAATCCCACCCCGAACCGGCGGCATTTTTGCCGAGCAACCCGGCGGCATAGGCTTCTTCAATCGCCGCTTGAAGACGCGCCGCCTCGTTATAATATTCACCACGGATATAGATGAAAGCCGTGTGCGCGCCCATGGCGAAACCGGCAATCAGACTGCCTTCAATCAGCTTGTGCGGTTCGTGCCTGATAATATCACGGTCTTTGCAGGTGCCGGGCTCACTCTCATCGGCATTGACGACGAGATACGACGGGCGTCCATCGCTCTGCTTGGGCATGAAGGACCATTTCATGCCCGTCGGGAAACCAGCCCCCCCACGGCCACGCAGACCCGAGGCTTTTACTTCCTCGATAATCGCATCCCGGCCACGCGCCAGAATATCCGCCGTCGCATTCCAGTCACCGCGCGCACGCGCGCCGGAGAGATGCCAATCCTGCTGACCATACAGGTTTTGATAAATTCTATCCGCATCATTCAGCATGTCTCACTCCACCGGCTTGGTGTTGTTCAGCAAGGCTGTCTGATTCGTCACCGGGGCCGAAGCCTGGCGGCCGATGCTTGAGCCTGCCGGCGGCAAAGGAGCGCCGGATTTCAATTCGTTCAACAACGCTTCCGTCCGCGCCGCGTCCAGATCTTCATAGTAATCATCATTGATCTGCAGAATGGGGGCATTCACACACCCACCGAGACATTCCACCTCCGTCATGGTGAACAGGCCATCCTCGCTGGTCTGGCCGAAGCCTTCAATACCCGTAACTTTTTTGCACGAGGAGACAACTTCATCCGACCCGCGTAGCCAGCAAGGAGTCGTGGTGCAAACCTGCAGATGGTATTTACCAACCGGCTTGGTGTTGTACATCGTATAAAACGTTGCAATTTCGTACACGCGAGCCGGCGCGATTCCCAAACGCTGCGCAACCATATCCATCGCCAGGCGGGGCACCCAGGCGGTGCCTGTCAGCCGTTCCATTTGCCGTTGCGCAATATCCAGCAAGGCCATAACAGCGCTAGCCTGCTTGCCCGCCGGGTAGCGTGCAATCGCCTTGGCAACCGCGGCTTCCGCGGCGGCATCAAACACGAAATCTGTCGGCTCTATATTTGCGTTCACCGGTCGATCTCACCAAAAACAATATCAAGGGAACCAATAATCGCCACCGTATCGGCCAGCATGTGGCCTTTTGCAAGTGTCTCAAGGGCCTGCAAATGCGAGAACCCTGTTGAGCGGATTTTGCAACGGTAGGGACGGTTTGTACCATCCGACACGAGATAGACTCCGAACTCACCCTTAGGCGCCTCGACCACCGTATATGTGGCGCCGGCAGGAACGTGATAACCTTCGGTGTAGAGCTTGAAGTGATGGATCAACGCTTCCATCGACTGCTTCATCGCGGCACGGGTAGGCGGCGCAATTTTATGATCCTGGACTTTGATCGGCCCTGGTTTCATTTTTTGCAGGCATTGCTTAACGATTTTCACGCTCTCACGCATCTCGGCGATACGGACCAGATAACGATCGTAACAATCACCGTGACGGCCAACGGGAATTTCAAAATCCACTTCGCTGTATTTGTCATACGGCTGAGAGCGGCGCAGATCCCACGCAATGCCGGAGGCGCGCAGACAGGGCCCTGAGAAGCCCCAGGCCAGCGCATCCTCGGCCGGGATCACCCCAATGTCGACAACGCGCTGTTTCCAGATACGATTGCCCGTGAGCAGAGCTTCCACATCATCAATGAATTTCGGAAAGGTTTCCGCCCAGGCCGCGATATCCTCCGCAAGCCCCGCCGGCAGATCCTTGGCGACACCGCCTGGCCGGAAATAGTTGGAATGAAAGCGCGCACCAGAGACAGCTTCATGGAACTCAAGAAGCTTTTCACGCTCCACATAACCCCACAGGCCAGGGGTGAGCGCGCCGCAGTCCAGCGCAAAACTGGAGACACCCAGCAGATGGTTCAGCACACGCGTGATTTCAGCAAACATCACGCGAATCCACTGCGCGCGATCCGGCGCTGTAATTCCCAGCAATTTTTCCGTTGCCAAAGCGAAAGCGTATTCGCAGGCCATTGGCGAGACGTAATCCAGACGGTCAAAATACGGAACAGCCTGGAGATAGCTCTTATATTCGATCAGCTTTTCAGTGCCGCGATGCAGCAGGCCGATATGCGGATCGGCGCGTTCAACCACTTCGCCATCCATCTCCAGGATGAGGCGGAGCACACCATGCGCGGCCGGATGCTGCGGCCCGAAGTTTATGGTATGATTATCGATTTCAACGGTCTTCGATGTGAGGGTCGTGAGCTCGCTCATTTGCGGTCCCCCCGGGCTTTCTCATCGCCGGGAAGCGTGGTCATCCCCTCCCAGGGCGCGAGAAAATCAAAATTGCGGAATTCCTGCTTGAGCTTTACCTTGTCGTATACCACGGAGTTTT
>JAJYAF010000447.1 GCA_021779655.1 Pseudomonadota bacterium | reverse complement strand
GGCGCCCGGCATATCGGCGTGGCGCTTTCGGATGTCGGCCGGCGCCTTGCTTCGCCCTATGGCACGCTCAAGCGCGGCAAGCTTGCCCATAACGCGGCGGAGATCCGGGCGATCGCGGAGAGGGAAAACGCCGGCGGCCTGATCGTGGGGATGCCCTTGGGCGAGGACGGAGAACTCGGCCCGGCGGCGCAGGCGGCGCGGGATTGGGCGCACGCGCTTAGCGCCGCCGCGGGCCTTCCCGCCTGCATGTGGGACGAAACACTTACCACCGCCGATCTGCACGAGGCCCTGATCGGCGAGGCCGATATGAGCCGCAAAAGAAGGGCGGCGGTCATCGACAAGATGGCCGCCGCCCGGATCCTTCAGCTCGCGCTGGACGCGGCCAGCGCCGCGCCCAGGTGAGGTGGCGCGGCTTTCAACACCGAAGCCCTCAATCGCCGTGCTTGGTGTGCTCGCGCACCGTATCCTTCACGCTGCCGACGGTATTCTGCACCTTGCCGGCTGCCTTCTCGGCCATGCCTTCGGCCTGCATCTGGCGATCGCCGGTGACTTTGCCCGCGGCTTCCTTCAGCGAGCCCTTGACCTGCTTGGCTGCGCCTTCGATGCGGTTTTTATCCATCGGGTAGACCTCCTCAATTCAAGGGTTGCGGGTCGGGCCGCCGGATTGTTTCGAACAATCCGCAACGCTCCCCGGGACATTTCAGATTGCGCACGGATTAATACCAATCCGCGAAAACGCGGATTGGTATGCGCGCGGGGTTGGCGGGGCGGCCGCGCGCGAAATCAAAGCCTTATGCCAGCCCGCCACCTGTCCGGGAGAGTCAATCAATTGGCGAGCTGGTATAAGCGTTTCAATACGGCTTGCGAAATCGTAACGCGCGCTCAATCCCCCGTGGCCGCGAACGCGGGCGCGAACGGGCGGAGGCTCAAGGCAGCAGATTGAACTCCCGCGCGATGAGGCCATAAGAATGGCGGCGCATGGCGGGATCGTAGGAGAAGGTGGCGATGACGATTTCATCAACCCGCAAATCCTCGGCCACGGCCCGGATTTTCGCCGCCACCTCGCCAGGAAGGCCATAGAAGGCGGTTTGTCTTTTCCGGGCGGCTTTCTCGCGCTCCGCCGCGGTCATGTCGAAGGCCGCCGCGGCTTCGGGCGAGGGCAGGGCGATGAATTGTCCACGGTCGCGCATGGCGGTGGTCACGGCGCGCGCGAGATAATGGGTTTCCACCACCTGCGGGGTTTCGCCGGCGAATGCGGCGATGACGATGGCGGAATGCGGCCGTGGATGCCTTGGGCTGGGGCGATACTCCGCCCGGTAGAGATCGAGCGCCTCCCGGGCACCCCGCCCGTCGGTAAAGAAATAGGCGAAGCAGTAGGGCAGGCCGAAGAAGGCACCCACCTGCGCGCCGTAATTGGAACTGCCGAGCATCCAGATTTCCGGCGCGGACGGGCCTTCCGGAATCGCGCGGATGCTCCGGAACGGGTGACCCTCCGCCAGCGGCGAACCCGAACTCCAGGCGATCAGATCCCGCACCTGGGAAGGAAACAGGTCCACCGCGCTTGCCGCGTTGGGGTTGAGCGCGAAGGCGGTGAGACCGTCGCTCCCCGGCGCCCGGCCGAGGCCGAGATCGATCCGGCCGGGCGCGATCGCCTCCAGCACGCGGAACTGCTCCGCCACCTTAAGCGCGGAATAATGCGGCAACATGACCCCGGCACTCCCGACCCGGATTTTGCTGGTGGTGGCGGCGATGGCGGCGGCCAGGATCTCGGGCGCGCTGCCGGTTACGGCATCGGTGCTGTGATGCTCGGAAAGCCAGTAGCGGGAATACCCCAGCGCCTCGCAGTGCCGGGCGAGTTCGAGCGTCTCGCGGATGCAGGCATCCTGCGGGATTCCCTGCCGGCCGGGCGACTGGTCCAGAATCGAGAGCTTCATCACCGGATTCATATAGGATGTACGGCCGGGCGTGCGGATTTTTCAGTGTTTTATTGCCGTTCCGCAGCCGAGCGATGCGTGCCGAACATGCCGCGCCCCCGGCGAGCCGGCCCGGAGAATTGGCAGACTGAGTGTGTTTTAATACCAGCCCGCCAATTAATTGACTCTATCAGCCAGGTGGCGGGCTGGTATAAGTCTTTGTTTTCGCGCGCGGCCGCCCCGCCAACCCCGCGCGCATACCAATCCGCGAAAACGCGGATTGGTATAACCTGTCGTTTCGGGCAACTGGCCGAGAGCCGATATCATGATCCCGCCGGCCGGTCAGTGGAAATTCCGAAAATCCCGGCGAAACTTTCCGCCAGCGCCGCGTCCACCTCGGCCATGCCGGCCTTGACCCCGAGCGCGCGCAGGCTGGTGACGCCGTGTTCCCGGATGCCGCACGGGACGATGCCGGAGAAATGCGAAAGGTCCGGATCCACATTCAGCGCCATGCCGTGCCAGGTAACGCCACGGCTGACCCGGACGCCGATCGCGCCGATCTTGGCCTCGCCGGTCTCATTCGGCACCCAGATGCCGACCCGGCCCGCGCGGGTTTCGCCGCGCACGCCGAACGCCGCCAGCGCCGTGATCATCCAGCGCTCCAGCGCATGGACGAAGCCGCGAATATCCTGCGCCGGCACGCTTCCGTGCGGGCGCGCGAGGTTGAGCAGGCAGTAGACCACGCGCTGGCCGGGGCCGTGATAGGTCCATTGCCCGCCGCGTCCCGCCGCATGGACGGGAAAGCGCTGTGCCTCCCGCAAATCCTCCGACTTCGCGGAAGTGCCGGCGGTATAGAGCGGCGGGTGTTCGACCAGCCAGATCAGTTCGGGGGCCAGCCCGGCCTTGATGGCCGCAATGCGCGCCCGCATGGCGGCGATCGCGCTTTCATAATCGGTCAGGCCCGGAGTCATCCGCCATTCCGGGCGCATGGTTGTCGGCGGTTGCGGCATGGTTTATAGGGGCCGGCGCGCGGATTTCCGCGCGCTTTCCCACGGTGCGGTCGTGGCGAAATGGTAGACGCGCAAGCTTGAGGTGCTT
>JAJYAF010000446.1 GCA_021779655.1 Pseudomonadota bacterium | reverse complement strand
TCTGCGCGAGCGCCATGGCATCGCCCCCGGCGAGCGTGTCGCCATCTTCGCCAGGAACGCGCCCGATTATATCGGGGCGATCCACGCCTGCTGGTGGCTGGGAGCGACGGTGGTTCCCATCAACCATAAGCTCCACCCCGGCGAGGCGGAATGGATCATCGGCGATTCCGGCGCGAGGCTGGTCCTGACCGATGACGGCAAGCTGTTTCCCGGCCGCGCCGGGCTGGCGGAAGAGGCGCTGGCCTGGCCTCCCGCGGCGGACGCGCCGGTCGGCTCCCCCTATCCGGCGGCGGATAAAGACACCGCCTGGCTGTTCTACACATCCGGCACCACCGGCCGACCCAAGGGCGTGATGATCAGCCACGACAATCTGCGCCACATGGCCTTGTGCTACGCGCTCGACGTGGACCAGCCCGCCATGGACAGCCATATGCTCTACGCCGCGCCGATGTCGCACGGGGCGGGGATTTACATGCTGCCCCAAATCCGCGCGGGCGGAAGGCATCTCATCCCGGCCTCGCGCGGGTTCGATAGCGGCGAGATCATCACCCTCGCCGCGCATCCCGGCAGGCTCGTCTTCTTCGCCGCGCCGACCATGGTCAAGCGTCTCATCGCGGCGGCGCGCGGCGCGGGTTTTGCCGGGGAGGGTATCCGAACCATCGTTTATGGCGGCGGGCCGATGTACGGCAACGATATCGACGAGGCGCTCGCCCAGTTCGGGCCCCGCTTCGTCCAGGTCTATGGCCAGGGTGAAAGTCCGATGACCATTTCCGTCCTGCCCCGCGCCCTCGTTGCCGACGAGATCCATCCAAGCTGGCGGACACGCCGCAACTCGGTGGGCTACGCGCAGGGCTGCGTCACCCTCGCGGTGCTGGGGCCGGATGACGCGCCGCTCGCCCCCGGCGAGACCGGGGAGATTTGCGTGCGCGGCCCCTCGGTGATGCTCGGCTATTGGCGCAAGCCGGAGGCGACCGCCGAAACCCTGCGCGGCGGCTGGCTGCATACCGGCGATCTCGGCCATCTCGACGAGGACGGGTTTCTCTACCTTACCGACCGCTCCAAGGATGTCATCATCTCGGGCGGCACCAATATCTACCCGCGCGAGGTGGAGGAGGTGCTGCTGCTACACCCGGCGGTGTTCGAGGTGGCGGTGATCGGCGAGCCGGAACCGGAATGGGGCGAGCAGGTGGTGGCCTGCGTCGTTTTCGCACCGGAACAGAGCGTGGAGGCGGCGGAACTGGACAGCTGGTGCCGGGAGCGCATCGCCGCCTTCAAGCGCCCCAAGCGTTATCTGTTCCTGCCGGACTTGCCCAAGAACGGCTACGGAAAAATCGTGAAGACCGAATTGCGCGCGGCCCTGCGCGCCGGCGTCTGATACCAGCCCGCCAATTGATTGACTCTTCCGGACAGGTGGCGGGCTGGCATAAGACTTTGATTTCGCGCGCGGCCGCCCCGCCAACCCCGCGCGCATACCAATCCGCATTTTCGCGGATTGGTATGACCTTCCTAAGCGGATTCAACTGGCGAACACCACGGTTTTCGCGCCGTTCAAAATAACCCGGTCCTGCAGATGGTAGCGCACGGCGCGCGCGAGGACGCGGCGTTCGATGTCGCGGCCCTTGCGGATGAGATCGTCCGGCGCGTCGGCATGGCTGATGCGTTCAACGTCCTGCTCGATGATCGGGCCTTCGTCGAGATCGGAGGTGACATAATGCGCCGTGGCGCCGATCAGTTTCACGCCGCGGCCATGGGCCTGATGATACGGCTTCGCGCCCTTGAATCCCGGCAGAAAGGAATGATGGATGTTGATGCAGCGGCCGGAGAGTTTGCGCGCCAGGGCATCGGAGAGAATTTGCATGTAGCGCGCCAGCACCACCAGATCCGATCGCGTCTCCTCCACCAGTTCCAAGAGCCGGGCTTCCTGCGCCATCTTGCCGTGCTTGTCGGTCGGCAGATGATGAAAGGGAATGCCGTCGAGATCGAGACGGTTATAATTCTCGATGCCATGGTTGGAAACGATCGCGGTCGGGGTCATGACCAGTTCGCCGATGCGCCAGCGGTAGAGCAGATCAACCAGGCAATGATCGAATTTCGAGACCAGCACCAGCACCCGGCGCGGCACGGTATGATCGGCGAAGGCGTAGTTCATTTCATACGGCTCGGCGATGCCGGCGAAATCCTCCCGCAGCGGGAGAATGCCCGCCCCCGGGGCGAGATCGAACGCGATGCGGGCGAAGAATTTTCCGGTCTCCGGATCGTCGAATTGCTGGGCTTCGCGAATATCGGCCCCGCGCTCGAACAGGTAGGTCGTGACCGAGGCGACGATGCCGGCACGGTTATGGCAGGAAAGGGTAAGAACGTATCGCGCGGCGGCCATGGAACTTCCCGGTGATGGCAGGAAATGGTACGGGATGGTCTTCCCGGCAGGTACCAGAATCTTTTCCCGGTCGTAAAGCCGAAGCGGGCCGGAAGCCAACCGGGCTTCCAATGGCGCCAAAAAACCGCCTTCGGCTGGCGGATTGAGGAGGATCAATCCTTAGCGCCCCGCTTCGGGGTAGGAATGCCGAGGCCGAGGACACGCCGGCCTGTTTTGATGGAGGAGTTATCGTGCGAAGGGATTTTCATCATTCGCCGCTCGCCGCGACGATCCTGCTCATCGACGACAAGCTCCACGAATCCTCCGCCATCGCCCGCGCCGCCCGCGATCTCGCGGACGACCTCGCGCGCCACCACGGGGAAATGCTCAGCGCGCTTTCCGCCGATGACGGCATCGCCATCATCCGTTCGCGGCCGGATCTTGCCGCCGTCGTCATCGACTGGGACCTGCATGGCGATCCGGCACATGCGAAGGCCAGGGAGATGCTGGCGGAAATCAGGTCGCGCAACGTCTCGATCCCGGTGTTTCTGCTTGCCGAGCGCAGCAGCGCGGCGCGCATCGGCGCCGATGTCATTGGTCAGGTGGAAGGCTTCATCTGGCTTCTGGAAGACACGATGGAATTCATCTCCGAACG
>JAJYAF010000445.1 GCA_021779655.1 Pseudomonadota bacterium | reverse complement strand
TGCGCCTCGGTGCCGGAATTCGCTCGGCCGATTATCAGCTTCTGCTTGCCCGGGGCTATGACCATTGCTTCGTCCTGGACAAGGCGCCGGGCAACGGGCCGCAATTCGCCGCCCGGGCACGCTCGCCGCGCAGCGGCCGGATTCTGGAAATTTACACCACGCAGCCCGGCTTGCAGCTTTACTCCGGCAACAATCTCACCGGCGGCATCGCCGGACGCGGCGGGATCGCGTTTCGGCAATCCTCCGGTTTCGCCATGGAGGCGCAGAATTTTCCCAACGCGCCCAACCAGCCAAACTTTCCGAACGCCGTGTTGCGGCCGGGAGAAGAATACCGCCAGTCAATCATCTACACCTTCAGTGCCGTATGATTCCGGTTGCAAGCCGCGATCCGACGCCACCTTCCCGGAAACGGATTTTTACGGAGGCAGCAATATGACCGAGAGCTTCAAAGCCGGCGGCCCGGACTGGATGAACCGCCATCTCGACGCCTATTTGAAAACCGGCGGCAAGATCGGCCATCTGGTGGACTTCACCCCGCAAGGCGCCCAGCGGACGCCCTGCCTGATTCTCCGGACAACCGGCCGCGCGAACGGCGAGCCGCTGCATCTGCCGCTGATCTATGGCACGGATGGCGGAAATTTCGTTGTCGTGGCGTCCGACGACGGCGCGCCGGAGCACCCCGGTTGGCTGCTGAACCTGCAAGCCGATGCGAAGGTCAAGTTCCAGGTCGCGGAGGCGAAATATATGGGCACGGCGACAATCGTTTCCGAACCGGAGCGCAGCCGGTTGCTTAGCATGATGGCCGCGATTTATCCGCCTTTTGTCGAGCACCAGAAGAACGCCGGGCGCGAGATCCCCGTGGTGCTTCTACAGCCGGAAAGCACGATCGAGAAGCTCTGATACCAGCCCGCCAGTTGACTGGCTCTTCCGGACAGGTGGCGGGCTGGATAAGGCTTTGATTTCGCGCGCGGCCGCCCCGCCAACCTCGCGCGCATACCAATCCGCGTTAACGCGGATTGGTATTACGCGGGGATCTGCAGCGTTTGCAGTGTTTCCTCGAGTTCCTGGAAATTCGGCATGTACTGGTTTGGAACCATTTTGCGCCCCGTTTCCACGCTGATCGCCGGCGCATTGCCATGCAGATGCGCGACGAGCACGGCGCGAATGACCTCGTAATATTTGGCGTCTTCCATAACTACCGCCTGAAGACGCACGGAAAAGGGACCAACGACTCCATAAGCCAGCAGCACGCCCAGAAAAGTGCCGGTGAGGGCCTCGCCGATCATTTGGCCTAGCACGGCGGGCGGTTGGGCGATATGCGCCATCGTCTTGATCACGCCGAGTACCGCGGCAACAATGCCAAGCGCCGGAAGCCCGTCCGCCATGGTTTGCAGGGCATGGGCGGGATGGAGTTCTTCGTTCAAGGTTTTTTTCAGCTCGCGGGCCATCAGGTCTTCGATCTGCAGCGGGTCGTCGGCGTTCATGCCGACCATGCGCAGGTAATCGCAAACCATGCAGGTTGCCTGCTTGTTGGCGAGAATTTTCGGGAAGTGCTGGAATGCCGGGCTTTCATCGGCGTTTTCGATATGCGATTCGAGTGCCATCGCTCCTTTGGTCGAGGCAAGCTTGACGAGGAAGAAAAGCAGGCTCAGCAGATCGACATAATCCGGCTTATGATACGCGCTGCCCTTAAGGATTTTCTTGATGCCGCCAAGTGTATGCTTGACTTCGTGGACCGAGTTGCCGGCCACGAGCACGCCGATGGCCGCCCCCCCGATGGTGATAAGCTCGAACGGCATGGAGCCGAGAAGCGGGCCGATGGCGCCGCCGGAGACGACATAGGTCCCGAAGACGCAGGCCAGCAGGAACACGATACCGCCGATGCTCAGCATGGAATTGCGGCGCTATTGCGTGGGGCCAAAGGCCGCCGCCCCATCCTTGGCGATGGTGAGGGTAATGCGGCGGTTGGAATCCGCGAGCGGGTTCTCCGGATGCAGCAACTGCCGGTCGGCATAGCCTGCAACCTGGGCGAGATCGGCCTCCGGCAATCCGGCGCCGATCAGCACGGCGCGTGTTGCGTCCGCCCGTTCCACCGAAAGCAGCCAGTTGTTCTGGGAAGGGTTGCTGTATGGCCTGGCATCCGTGTAGCCGGCGATGCTGATGGGATGCGCGAGCCTGGCGAGAATCGGGGCGATTTTACCAAGAACAGCGCAAGCCGCCGGCGCCAGCGCGGCGGAGCCCACAGTGAACATGGGCTGGTTACGGGAATCGATGATCTGGATCTTGATACCCTGCGGCGTCGTGGAAATGGAAATTTGCCCGGCATAGGCGGCAATGGCTTTATCCGAATCGATCGCGCTCCTCATCTGCGCGGCCGCGCTGCGAAAGGCCGCCTCCTGGGCGTTCTGCTGAGCTTGTCCCGCCGGCCCGGTTTGTGCGGCCGGTTGCGCGCCTTTGGGCGGGGCGGCGGCAAGCGCTGCGGCGGGTGCCTGACCGGAAGCGGGCTGGCGCGACTGCGGATGCGGCAGGGGCGGATGGATGCTTTGCGGCTGATGTTTGCCCGGCATAATCTGCACGGTGCCCAGATTGGAGGCGAGCGCCCCTGTATCGAAAGGGTCGCTGCCGCCGAAGGGCTTGCCTTCGCCCGAAGCTCCGCGGTTTAAGACATTGGCCTGGCTGAAATAATCGGCAAGTCCGATCCGCTGTGCGACCGTGGTGGCGTTGATCAGCCACATCAGCAGGAAGAACGCCATCATCGCCGTCACGAAATCGGCATAGGCCACCTTCCACGCGCCCCCATGCCGCGATTCGGCAATAATTTCTTCTCTTTTGATGACAACGGGACGCATGTTCTTGCCCTTCGTCCCTTTTGGCCTCGCCATGCGATAATCCCGATCAGAGCTGCCGGCTCTTTTCGCAGGATGATCTTAATAAAAAGTCTAATACCAGCCCGCCAATTCATTGACTCTATCAGACAGGTGGCGGGCTGGTATAAGGCTTTGATTTCGCGCGCG
>JAJYAF010000444.1 GCA_021779655.1 Pseudomonadota bacterium | reverse complement strand
CGATCAGCCGCTCGACGCGTTCGCGCGGCAGGATCTTGTTTTTTTTGACATGGCGGGCGCGCGCGCTTTCCGGCCCGCCGACGCGCTGCAATCTGCGCAGCGCGTGCAACTCATCCACCTTCTGGCGGTAATGGGCCGCGTTGGCGTGGAACTGTTCGGCCGCCGTGTCGAGCAGGGATTTCAGCTTGCTCATAGAAAATCGGGATATTTTCTGAGAATGAAGGAAACCTTGGCCACGCCCGGCTTTTCGAAGGTATCCGGGTCGACGATCCGCACATCGGCCTTGAACACGAGCGCGTTGCGCAGTTTCTGCTCGATCTTTTTCCGCAGCGCCGTGTCGTCATCGGGGACACGGCCGGGTCCGCGCTCGACGATAATTTTTAGCGAATCCTGCGTGGTGTGGCCCTGGAAATCGGCGACGATGCGCATGACGCCGTTGGTTTCCGGGATCATCTCGTTGATGATGCTGTTGATCGCCGAGGGGAAGACGTTCGCCCCGCGCACGATCAGCATGTCGTCAGTGCGCCCGGTACAGCGGATCTTGGGACCCGTGCGCCCGCAGGAGCAGGTCGTGCCCAGAACCTCGATGAAATCGCCCGAACGGAACCGCACCAGCGGGCTGGCCCGGCGGCCGATGGCGGTATAGATCATCTCGCCTTTGGCACCGTCTTCCCAGGGAATGATCGCGCCGGAATCGGGGTCGAGCAGTTCGGTGATGATATAATCCATGCTGACCATATGCATGCCTGATTGCTCATCGCACTCGGCCCAGTAGGTCACGCCCAAATCGGTGCCGCCGAGCATTTCCGTGCATTTGGCCGCCCAGAGTTTTTCGATCTTGGCGCGGATGGCCGGAATGCCGCCGCCCGGCTCGCCGCCGACGATCACGCGCTTCACGCCCAGCTCGGCGGCGGGAATGCCCAGCACCTCCTCGGTCTTCTCGGCCAAATGGATGACGAAATTCGGCGCGCCGACGATGCAGTGCGGCCGGGTATCGGCGCAGACGCGCAGCAGCCGGTCCACGCCGCCATCGGCGCCGATGGGCGCGTCTATGGCGCCCATATATTGCAGGCCCTGCACGACCGGGATGCCGCCCACGAACCCCTTGGCCAGCGAAAATGCATGCAGCACCATGTCACCCGGCCGTATGCCGTTGGCGAAGAAGCAGCGGGCGGTCATCTCGTGCCACATCTCGGCGTCGGATTCGGTCAGCGCCACGTAGGAAGGGCTGCCCGACGTGCCCGACGAGGCCTGCATCTGGATGATGTCGTTCATCGGCGCGGCGCGATGGCGGCCGAACGGCGGCTCCGCCGCGAGGCTTTCGCGAATCTCGGTCTTGTAAGTGAAAGGTAGCTTCTGCAAATCCTCAATCGTGCGAATCGCGTCGAAATCGATGCCGGCCCCGGCGAACTTGTCCCGGTAAAATGGCGAATTGGCCTTCAGATAGGCCATTTGCTCCACGAGCTTCCGTTCCTGGACCTTCCGCACCTCGCCCAGCGGCTTGCCTTCGATTTCGTGCCAGAAACGGTCATTCCGTTTTTTCGCCGCGTCGGCGCGCCGGAAGCGCATTCCGAATTCCATGATGCTATTCTTTCCTGTTCGAGCCGCGCGGTCAGTAGGACCGGGGCAGGCCCATGACCTTCTCGCCGATGAAACTGAGACACAATTCGCGGTTCACCGGCGCGGTGCGCAGCAAGCGGACCAGCGGGTAAAGCTCATAAAGTCCGGTGTCTTCGGTAAAGCCCGATCCGCCATGCGCCTGGAGCGCCGCATCCACGGCCTCGATCCCGGCTTCCGCGGCGGCGTATTTCGCCATGTTCGACGAAGCGCCGGCGGGGATTTGATGGTCGTATTCCCAGGCCGCGCGCCGGGTCATGAGGCTCGCCATCTCGATCGCCGTATGGGCCTTCGCCAAAGGATGCTGCAGGCCCTGATGCGCGCCGATCGGCTGCCCGAAAACGTTGCGCTGCGAGGCATAGGTCACGGCTTTGTTCAGCGCGAAACGGCCGATGCCGCAGCAAAGCGCGGCAAGGATGATGCGCTCCGGATTGAGCGAATCGAACAGGATGGAAAACCCCTGGTCAACCTCGCCGACGACGTCCTCTGGACCCAAATCCACGTCATCGAAGAACAGGGTCCATTGCTCTTCCGGAATCGGAATGGACACCTTGACCCGATGCATCTCGACGCCTTTTTTCTTCAGATCGACGGCAAATAGGGTAAACCCGTCGGTCTTCCGCTTGACTTCGGCGAAGGGCTGGGTACGCGCGACCACCAGGCAGTAATCGGAGACATCCGCGCCGGTGATGAAGGTTTTCTCCCCCGATAGCGCGAAGCGGTTGCCCTTGCGCCTGGCCAGCGTGGTGGCCTTGATCGTGTTCGACCCCGCGCCCGGCTCGGTGATCGCGAAGCAGAACTGAATTTCGCCGCGACAGGCGGCCGGCAGCAGCGTTTTCCGGTGGTAATCGGTTCCGTGCTTCGCGATATGGGCGAGCGACATCGTCGGCCCTACCACCATCATCAGAAGCGGGATGCCGTGATTGGCGGTGCCCTCCATGAACAGCGCCATTTCCGTCATGCCGAGCCCGGCGCCGCCATATTCCTGCGGGACCATGAGGCCGAGGAAGCCGTCCTCGGCGATTTTATGGAACATCTCCCTGGGGAAGGCGTGGCGGCGCGCGTGGTCGAGCCAATACGCGTTGTCGAAGGTCTGCGCGAGGCGGCCGCCATATTCGTAGATCTGGCGCTGCTCGTCACCTAGATTGAAATCCATTGCGAGACCTCCGATCAGGCTTTGAAGACCGGCGCGCGCCGGTTTTCAAAGGCGTCCAGGCCTTCGGCCACATCCTCGCCAGGCAGCGCGCGCACGGCCGCGTCGCGCTCCAGCCGCATCTGCTGGTCGATTGCCATGTCGGCCCCCTCGCGTGCCAAGCGCTTCATCTCGGCGATGTTGGTGCGCGAACGGGTGGCAAGCTTCTGGCAATAGGCCAGCGCCGCCGGCCGCAGCTCTTCGTCCGGCACGATGT
>JAJYAF010000443.1 GCA_021779655.1 Pseudomonadota bacterium | reverse complement strand
ATCAAAGCCTTATGCCAGCCCGCCACCTGTCTGGAAGAGTCAATTAATTGGCGGGCTGGTATTATGGGTCAGATCGGGCAGTCCTTGCGGAAATTCGGTGCCCGCTTCTCCCGGTGCGAACGAACGCCCTCTTTCACGTCCTCACCCATAAAGCCGATCATCTCCAGCGCCGTTGAGGCATCGAAGATCGGCCCGGCATGCCGCAGCCAGTTATTCAGCGAATATTTGGTCCAGCGGATCGCGCTTTGCGCGCCGTTCGCCAGTTCAACAGCGGTATCGAGCGCGATCTTCTGCAACTCGTCATCCTCGACGCAGAGCGATACCATGCCGATACGCTCCGCCTCCTCGCCGGAGATTGGCTTGCAAGTCATCAGGTAGTACTTCGCCTTCGCCATGCCGCACAGCAACGGCCAGATGATCGCCGCGCAATCCCCGGCCGCGACGCCAAGCCTCGGGTGCCCGTCCACGATCTTCGCGCGTTTGCCGGCAATCGATACGTCGGCGAGAATGCCGATCACGAGACCCGCGCCCGCCGCCGGCCCATTGATCGCCGAGATGATCGGCTTGTTGCAGTTGATGACATTGTAAACGAGATCCTTGGCTTCCTTCCAGGTCTTCATGATCTCGTCGAAATTCCCGGTCATCTGCTCGATAAGGCTGAAATCCCCACCGGACGAAAACGCCTTGCCCGCTCCCGTCACCAGAATGGCGTTGATATCGGGATCGCGGTTGATGTCGATCCACATATCAGTCATCTGGGTATGAGTTTCCGCATCAACCGAGTTGAACGTCTCCGGCCGGTCGAAGGTGATCCGCAGCACGCGGTCCGCTGGATAGTCGAATTTCAGCTTGTTGTATTTGGCGTAACGGTCAGACATTGCGGTCTTCCTCCTGAAGGTTAAACAATAAAAACATATACGCTGTTGCCGGCAATCATCAGGAGGCCGTCTCCCCCGGCGGTTGCCCGGTTTGCTCCCTCCGCTTCACCATCGCCGCCGTCTCAAGGCTAAGCACCACTTCCCCGGCGGGATTGAAGGCCTCCAGCCGATACCGCATGATGCCGCGATCCGGCTTGCTGCGCGAGTGGCGAATCTCCAGCATCTCCATCCGCACGTCGAGCGGCTGGCCCGGATAGACCGGCTTGAGCCAGCGGAGCTGGTCGAACCCCATGCCGCCGATATTCGCCACCCCGGTCATGAGATCGCGCATGATCGGAGCGAACACCATCAGCAGCGTCTGAAAACCGGACGCGATCAGGCCGCCATGCATGCGCGTTGCATATTCGCGGTCGGTATGCAGGCGTTGCGGATCCCACTCGCTGGCGAACGCGACGATTTCCGCTTCACTGAGCGGGGCGGTCCGGAAATTGAAAATCTGCCCTGCTTCAAAATCGTCGAGATATTTCATCGCCGGCTCCGTGCCTAATCGCTGCGTTCCGGAACCACGACCCCTGCCGGGACCGAGGCTCCCAAGCCCATAGGTTCATAAATTTCATCCGCCGGCGCAAGCCGGATTGGTTTCCACCGCCCGCTGCTTCGGGCCGCGGAAAAGTCTGGATGTGCTGAAACCAGTCACCCGGCGATGATCCCGGCCGCCGCCAGCCGGTCGATATCGCTGACCGACCGCCCGAGCACCTCGCGTAGCACGGCGCGCGTATGCTCGCCAAGCAGCGGCGGGGGGTTGAGCGGGAGCCGCATGCCTTCAAGCCGCAACGGCGACGCGACAAAGCTGACTTGCCCCGCGGTGGGATGGGGAACCGTCTGCACCATACCGCGTTCCAGCACCTCGGGCGCGGTAAGCGCCTGCGGAACGGTGCGCACCTCGGCCGTCGGAATATCCGCCTGCCGGAGGGCGTGGACCCAGTGAGACACCGGCTGGGTGGCGAACATGTCCGCCAGAGCCGTCTCCAACGCCACGCGATTGGTCTGCCGCTGCGCGTTCGACCGGAACCGTGGATCCTCCGTCAGGTCCGGCCGGCCCAGTACCTGGGCGCAGGTCGCCCGGAACTGCCGGTCATTGCCGCAGCCCAGAAAAAACGAACCGTCACTGCCATGAAAGATGCCATAGGGCACCACTGTCGGGTGGATGTTGCCGGTCCGGGACGGCGTGACGCCGGCGTTGAGATAGTCGCTGCCCAGATTAACCAGCAAAGCAAGGCCGCTATCCAGCAAAGCCATGTCGATGAACTGGCCCTTGCCGGTGCGCGCGCGCATCATCAGCGCGGCCAGAATCGCCTGGGTGGCGTTCATGCCGCAGGCGATGTCGGTGATCGCGATGCCAACCTTCATCGGTTCGCCGTCCGGCATGCCGGTGACCGACATCAACCCGCTTTCCGCCTGCACGACGCCGTCATATCCAGGGTCGCCCGCACGCGGGCTGAGCCGGCCGTAGCCCGAAATCGAGCAGTAGATCAGCCCCGGATTGAGCGCGCGCAGGGCCTCGACCCCAAGTCCCATGGCATCCAGCGCGCCAAGTCGCATGTTCTCGATCAGCACATCGGCGCGCCGGGCCAGTTCGCGGACAATGGCCTGACCTTCCGGCGCCTTCAAATTCACCGCCACGCTGCGCTTGTTGCGGTTGGTGCAGAAAAAATACGTGCTCTCGCCGCCCACCTCCGGCGGACGGAATCCCCTTGTGTCGTCACCCGTCACGGTATGCTCGATCTTCCAGACCTCCGCGCCCAGATCCCCGAGCGTCATGGCGCACCACGGCCCGGCCAGAACGCGGGTTATATCCACGACCTTTATGCCATCGAGCGGAAGACTCATCCCGCGCGGACCTGGCGGAGGACGGCGCCCCGGCCGACCATGGGCGCGGGCGGCCGGAGGAGGAAGCTCACGATGCCTTTGCCTTCGGCGCGCTGGGCGGCGGGGGCGGGGCTTTCAGGCGCTCGCGGCGGACGAGCAGGCTGAAATCGCAGCGCATCACGGTCTCGCCGCGCTGGTTATGCACCTGCAGGTCGAGCGTGGCGACGCCGTGGCGGTCGCGATGCTCGCGCAGGGCCTTGATCTCGGCGGTCGCCCAGATCGTATCGT
>JAJYAF010000442.1 GCA_021779655.1 Pseudomonadota bacterium | reverse complement strand
CGTATATCATGTCGAGCGAAACTTACATAACGATCGCCAGGCCGATACAGGCCAGCCAGCCATGGCTTGCCAGCAGCCGGGCGACGAGATTGGCCGCAACGCCCATCATCGCCACCGAAACCAGCAACCCCAGCGCCAGCAGGCCGGGATGCGACCGCGCGGCCCCCGCCACCGCCAGCACATTATCGAGGCTCATGGAAATGTCCGCGACGATGATCCGAACGATCGCCCTGCGCAACCCGCCCCGCGCCGTGGCGTTCCGCCGCGCGTGCTCACCGGCGCGCAGCTCCCGTGCCGTTTTCCAGACGACCCAGAGCAGCAGCAGCCCGCCCGCAAGCGTGAGGCCGAGAATGGCCAGCATTTTCAGCGCCAGCAGCGCGAAGGCTATCCGGACGATGGTTGCCCCGGCGATACCCGCCCAGATCGCGGCGCGCCGCTGCGCCGGGGGCAGGCCGTTGACCGCGAGGCCGATGACCACCGCGTTGTCGCCCGCCAGAACAAGATCGATCAGCAGAACCTGCAACAAAATCGGCAGCAGCGCGGCGATTTGCGAGAAATCCATGCCCCCTCGTGGCCCGCGGTGGAACGGGTTGTCAACGCCGTGCTGGCGGCCTAGAGGCTGCGCAACGGGCTTTTCCCATTCCCGGTAAAAACCAGCGTTTGCGAAAAACCGCCCCAAAGCTTCCGGATGATTTCGACGCGTTTCGAGGAGTTTCGATGATCCCGCGCTATTCACGGCCGCAGGCCGCCGCCATCTGGTCGGCGGAGAACCGCTATCGCATCTGGTTCGAGATCGAGGCGCTCGCCTGCGAGGGCATGGCTGAGATCGGCGCGATTCCCCAAACGGCCGCGGCCGCTATCCGCGCCCGTGGCGGCGCGGCGATGGCGGCCTTCGGCCCCGCCGAGATCGCCCGCATCGCGGAGATCGAGCAGGAGACCCGGCACGACGTGATCGCGTTCCTCACCTGGCTCGCCCCCCATATCGGCGATGACAGCCGCTTCGTGCATCAGGGCCTCACGTCCTCGGATATCCTGGACACCTGCCTGGCGGTGCAGCTCACCCGGGCCGCTGACCTGCTGCTGCGCGACCTGGATGCGCTGCTCGACGTGCTCAAGGCCCGGGCGATCGAGCACAAGTACAGCATCACCATCGGCCGCAGCCACGGCATTCACGCGGAGCCGACCTCCTTCGGGCTGAAGCTCGCCGGGCATTACGCGGAATTTTCGCGCAACCGGGCAAGGCTGCTCACCGCCCGGGCGGAGATCGCCACCTGCGCGATTTCCGGCGCGGTGGGAACCTATGCCCATGTCGATCCGCGCGTGGAGGCTTATGTGGCCCGAAAGCTCGGACTGACGCCGGAGCCGGTTTCAACCCAGGTGATCCCGCGCGACCGGCATGCCGCGTATTTCGCGGCCCTCGCTGTGATCGCGTCCGGCATCGAGCGGCTGGCCACCGAGGTGCGGCATTTGCAGCGCTCGGAAGTTCGGGAGGCGGAGGAGTTTTTTCATGAGGGGCAGAAGGGCTCGTCGGCCATGCCGCACAAGCGCAACCCCGTGCTCTCCGAGAATCTCACCGGCCTGGCCCGGCTGGTGCGCGCCGCCGTGATCCCGGCGCTGGAGAACGTGGCGCTATGGCATGAGCGCGATATCAGCCATTCCTCGGTCGAGCGCGGCATCGCCCCGGATACGACTGTGACCCTGGATTTCGCGCTGGCGCGGCTTGCCGGGATGATGGAAAAGCTCACGGTCTATCCGGAACGGATGCGCGCCAATCTGGAGGCGCTGGGCGGGGTGGTGCATTCCGGGGAGGTGCTGCTGGCGCTGATCCGGGCCGGGATCTCGCGGGAAGCCGCCTATGCCATCGTGCAGCGCAACGCCATGGCGACCTGGACCCGGCTCGGACAGCCCGATGGCCTCGATTTCCGGGCCAATCTGCTCGCCGACACGGAAGTGGCGGGGCGGGTTTCGGCGGCGGAGATCGACGCCGCCATGGACCCGAAGCCGCATCTCGCCCAGATCGACGCGATCTTCAGGCGCGTTTTCTCCTGATGTGCAGCATCGTTCTGCGCATCACGGCCGATGGCGTGCTGATCGGCGCGAACCGGGACGAAATGCTGACCCGCCCCTGGGATGCCCCCGGGCGATACTGGCCCGCGATGCCCGGCGTGGTGGCGGGGCGCGACCGGCTGGGCGGCGGTACCTGGCTTGGGATCAACCGGCACGGGCTGATGGCGGCGGTGCTGAACCGGCGCGGCACGCTGGGGCCCGAGGCGGGCAAGCGCAGCCGGGGCGAATTGCCGCTTCTGGCGCTCGCGGAGGCCAGGCTCGCTGCCGCCACGGCGAGGATCCGGGCGTTGGACGCGGCCGATTACCGCAGCTTCAACCTGGTTCTGGCGGATGCCGGCGGGGCGGTTTTTCTGCGCGGCCTGGAAAGCGGCGCGCCGGATGCGCAAAGCCTGCCGCCCGGCATATGGATGATAACCTCGGGCGAGGCCAACGATCTCACCTCGCCACGGATCGCCCGGCATTTGCCGAAATTCGCGGCCGCTCCGGCAAGCGACTGGCCAAGCCTGCTCGCCGACAATGCCCCGCCGGAGGAAAGCGCCATCAATTTGCCGCCGCGCCACGGATTCGGCACGGTGTGCTCCGCGGTCATCACGCTCTCCCGCGCGGCGCCTCCCCGCCTGCTGTTCGCGCCGGGGCCGCCGCACTCGCAGGCGTTCCGGCCGGTTGCGCTGGATGAAGGACAACCGGCCGGCTGAACCGTACCGCAATGACCTTGGGCCTCGCGAATGGCGTGACCACGCCGCGCTTGCGGCAACGCCGGCAACGCATTACCGATGCCGTAACAACCGGGAGGTTCGCATGAAAACCGATGTCTCCGCGGCCCCGCCGCGGCCCTCTTCCTTCCGCCCTGGTCCGCTGCGCTGGCTTTTCCTGGTGATTTTCGTGGCCGCGCTCTGGGTGCCGTTTTTCAACAGGGCCACGCCCCGGCTGTTCGGCTTTCCCTTCTTCTACTGGTACCAGATCCTCTGCGTTCCGGCCGCTTC
>JAJYAF010000441.1 GCA_021779655.1 Pseudomonadota bacterium | reverse complement strand
GCATGGGCAAGTCCGGGCATGTCGGCCGCAAGATCGCCGCCACCCTGGCCTCCACCGGCAGCCCCGCGCTCTTCGTGCACCCGGCGGAAGCAAGTCATGGCGATCTCGGCATGATCGTCGCGGGCGATGCGGTGCTCGCCCTCTCCAATTCCGGCGAGGCCGCCGAGCTTGCCGACCTCGTCGGCCATGCTCGCCGCTTCGGGCTTCCCTTGGTCGGCATCACCGCCGGGCCGCAAAGCGCGCTCGCCCGCGCGAGCGATGTCGCGCTCATCCTTCCCGCCGCCCCGGAAGCCGGGCCGATCGGCCTGGCGCCCACTACCAGCACCACGATGCAAATGGCCCTGGGCGATGCCCTGGCCATCGCCCTGCTCGCCCGCCGGGGCTTTACCGCCCACGATTTCCGGGTCTTCCATCCCGGCGGCCGGCTTGGCGCGCGGCTTAAACATGTGCGCGAACTCATGCATGCCGGGGAGGATATTCCGCTGGCGCCTTCCGGCACCACCATGGACCGCGCGCTGCTGATCATGAACGCCAGGCGTTTCGGCTGCCTGGGCATTGTCGATGCGCGCAACCGGCTGCTGGGAATCATCACCGACGGCGATTTGCGCCGAGCGATGGGACCCGGCCTGCTGTTGAGCCCGGTGGAGGCGGTGATGACCAAAGACCCCAAAACCATCGCCCCGGAAGCCTTGGCCGAGGACGCGCTGCGCGCCATGAATGCCGAACGCCCCATAACCGCCTTATTTGTCGTGGATGAAGCGAACGTGGTGCAAGGAATACTCCATATCCACGACCTGCTCCGGGCGGGCGTGAAATGAGCCCGGCGCAGCAAAACGCCCGCGACACCCTGTTGGACGGGCTCAAACGGCGCCGTGGGGTCATCGCCGCCTCCGCCATCGCGCGGCGCAGCCAGACCGTCTCCTGGGCGAAGCGCCTGCTGCCGGCGGTCGCCCTGGTACTGCTGACCGTCCTGGCGATCGCGCCCAATCTCCCGCTCGGCCCGGCGACGGACCGGGTGGTCTATCACCCCCGGAATAACGGCGCGCAAACCCAGTCCAGCATGCAGAACGCGCAATATCGCGGCGTGGATCAGCACGGCCAGCCCTTCACCCTAACCGCCGATGAGGCCAGCGAGCACGGTCCCAACGATGTGCAACTCGCCAGACCGGAAGGCGATATCACGCTCAGCTCCGGCGCCTGGCTGATGCTGCGTTCCGATTCCGGAGTTTTCAACCAGAAGGCGGATACCCTCGCGCTTTCCGGCAATGTCACGCTCTACCGCAACGATGGCACGGTGATGACCGCGCCGAGGGCGGCGATCGACCTGCATGAGGGCACGGCGGTCAGCCATGACCCGGTAGCCGCGCAAGGCCCGTTCGGCACGCTGAACGCGGCAAGCGGTTTCCATGTCACGGGCCGGGGAACGGATGTGATTTTCAACGGCCCGGTCAGCCTGACCTTGACTGGAGCCGCGCCCGCCGCCGCCGCGACCGCCACGCAATGAGCCGGCTAATACCAGCCCGCCAATTGATCGACTCTTTCAGACAAGTGGCGGGCTGGCATGAGGCTTTGATTCCGCGCGCGGCCGCCCCGCCAACCCCGCGCGCGGCTTTGTTTTCGCGCGCGGCCGCCCCGCCAACCCCGCGCGCGGGCCAATCCGCGTTTTCGTGGATTGGCATAAGCCTTTGCCTGCTCGGCGGCATGGCGATCGGCGCGGCCGGCATGCCGCCCGCGTCCGCCCAGGGCGCGCCGGCCGCGGCGCAGCCGCTGCCCATCAACATCACCGCGACCCAGGGAATCGAGTGGCGGCAGGCCGATCAGGAGGTCATCGCCACCGGCAACGCCAAGGCCATCCGCGGCAATGTCACCGTCACGGCGGATCAGCTCATCGCGCATTACCGCAAAAAAGCGGGGGCGGCGCAGGCCGCGGCCAACCCAACGGCCACGCCGGCGGCAACCCCCGCGGCCGACCCGGAAGACGCCCTGGAAAACGGCGGCACCGAAATCTACCAGCTCGATGCTCTCGGCCACGTGCATATTTATACAACGACGGACAACGCCTACGCCGACCATGCGGTCTATAACATGGACAGCGCGGTTCTCGTGCTGACCGGCGCGCATCTTAAGCTCACCACGCCGAGCGATGTCGTCACCGCGCGGGATTCGATCGAGTATTATTCCATCAAGCGCATGGCGGTGGCGCGCGGCGATGCGCGCATCGTTGCCAAGGATGGCCGCTCGATCGCCGCGGATACGCTGGTCGGCTATCTTTCGCCCCCGGCCGCATCCGCCGCCGCCGCGCCGGCTGCATCGGCCGCCGCCCAGCCGGATATGCTGGAACAGGGCGGCAAACTCAAAAAGGTCGAGGCGATCGGCCATGTCGTGATCCGCACGCCCACGGAAACCGCCGCCGGCGATCGCGGCGTCTATCTGCCGGACCAAGGCAGGGCCAGGCTCGGCGGGAATGTGCATATCATTCGCGGGCCGAACCAGCTCAACGGCGCCGATGCGCTGTTCAACACCAGAACCGGGGTCGCGACCCTGCTTGCCGGCAAGGGCGGACAGGTCTCGGGCGTCATCGTCCCCAATAGCGCCCCGTCCGGTGGGGGCGCCCATTCCGGAGCCAGCCAATGAGCAGCTTAGCCGAAAGCCTGCGTTTGATCGAAAACACCGGCGGGCTGGTCGCGACCGGGCTCGGCAAGCAATTCAAGAAACGCCCCGTTGTGCGCAACGTCTCGCTCTCCGTCCGGCGGGGCGAGGCGGTCGGCCTGCTTGGCCCGAACGGTGCCGGCAAAACCACCACGTTCTACATGATCGTCGGCCTGGTGCAGCCCGATAGCGGCGTGATCGTCCTGGACGGCGCCGAGATTTCAACCCTGCCCATGTATCGCCGCGCCCGGCTCGGTATCGGGTATCTGCCGCAGGAGGCAAGCGTGTTCCGCGGCCTGAACGTGGAGCAGAACATCATGGCCGCGCTCGACGTGGTGGAGCCGGACCGCGACCGCCGGGAGACGCTGCTCGATGGCCTGCTAGCGGAATTCGGCATTACC
>JAJYAF010000440.1 GCA_021779655.1 Pseudomonadota bacterium | reverse complement strand
CGGCATGGTCGGTTCCCGGCTGCCAGAGCGTATCGCGCCCCTGCATCCGCCGGTAGCGGATCAGGATATCCTGCAGCACGTTGGTGAGCGCGTGGCCCACATGCAGGCTGCCGGTCACGTTCGGCGGCGGGATCATGATGGTGAAGGGCTTGGCCGGCCGTGCCGGTTCGGCCGCGAACGCGCCGGAGCGCTCCCACAGCGCGTAGATTTGGGGCTCGGCGGCAGCCGCGTCGAAATGCTTGTCCAGGGTTTCGGTCATCGTTTCGTTATGGCGCGGGCAGGATATTTTGGCGATGGTCAGGCCGCGATCCGGCGGCGAGCGCGGCGGATCAGGTTTCGGTGCGTTCCACCACCCGCTGAATTTCCGCCCGGACGATGCGTTCAACCAGCGAAGGCAGGTTGGAATCGAGCCAGGATTTCAGAAGCGGCCGCAATTCCTCCCGCACCAGATCCTCGAGGGTGATTCCCGGCCGCCCGATCGCGACCGCCCGTTCGGAACTGATGCTGCGTATCAGGGAGCCGATCGCGTTGCTGGCCGCGTGGCTGGCTGCTTCGCTCACCAGGCCCGGCGGGGGCTGAATATTTTCAGGCGCCTGACCGCCGTGAAACACGTGCCCGAAACCGTCTGTCCTCGCGCCGGCCGGCGCGTCCGGTTCAGAATTCTCTACCATTTTTTCCTCGTTTTCTGCCTGAGGCAGCTCCAGGGTCTCATTCTCCGCTTCCGGAAGCTCCGCGACGGGAAGCGCGGAAGCCAGGTGCGCCGGCGCTTGCTGCACGCCGGCGGGTTCGGGAGCGATGGATTCGGGCGCGGCCGGTTCGGGGATGGGGGATTCGGGCGCGGCGGGCTGGCCGCCATCCCCCGAGGGGTTCACGATCATGGAGGAATCGAGAACCAGGATCTCGTCTTCCTGCTTCGGTTCCTGTGGCGTGGGGACTTGCTCTTCCCGCAAAATCCGGCGGATGGAGGCGAGGATTTCCTCCATTGAAGGCTCGGCGCTGCTCACCGGCCCGCCCTGGTTGGTGATCTCGTTATTCGAAGCACTCATTTTCTTTTCCTGACCGGGGGCGTTCACGGCGAAGGCTGATCCACGGGCGATACGCCGGGTAGCAGGCTGCCATCCGGCGCCAGCCCGGCATCCGCGTCCGCTGTCTCGCCGGTGCCGAACGCCGCATCTTTCACCGCGTTATAATATTTCAAATCGTCGTACTGCCGGATCGGCAAGCCGAGATCCGTCGCGGTGAGGCGGCCGATCGCCGCCGCCACGGTGTAGGATTCGGTCACGACATTGGCAATGTTCTGCACCTGCTGTTCCTCCGATTGCAGCAGCAATTGCTGCGCGTTCAGAACGTCCAGCGTATCCCGGGTGCCGATGATCTCCTCCCGCTCGGTTCCGTCGAGCGCGATGGCATTGGCCCGGATCGCCGCATTGGTGCTCACCACCGCCTCGCGGGAGGCCACGAAGCCTTCGAAAGCCTGCGCCGCCTGCGCGTCGGCGCTGCGCTCGGCATCGACGATCTGGGCGAAGCTTTGCTGCACCTTGGCCCGTGCCTGCCGGATCGTGGCATATTCCTGGCCGCCCTGGTAGAGCGGCACGCTGAGCTGCCCGAGTACCGATCCACCGCTCAAGCGCGTTCCGGGCCCGCTTTGCCCGGATTCGATGTAACCTGCCGCCTGCAGGGAGATTTGCGGCAGCAAGGCGGAAAACGCGACATCCACGGCATCCTTGTTCGCCGCGTTGGTGAACTCCGCGGCGATGACATTGGGATTGTTCTGCCGCGCCAGCGCCCCGGCGGCGGCCTGGGAGGAAACCGGCAGAAGGAGCGGCTGCGGCGGCGTGAGATCGCCCGGCGGCTGTCCGACATCGTGCCGGAAATTTTCCCGCGCGATCTGAAGGTTGCCCAGCGCGATCGCGACCTGAGCCGTGGCCTGGGCCAGCGCCGCCTCGGCCTGAGCCACGGAGGTGAGCGTGATCGCGCCGATGTTGAACTGCTCCTTGGTGGCCTGCAACTGGCGCCGCAGCACGCTCACATTGTTGCGGTCCAGCGCCACCAGGCGCGTATCGGTGACAACCGTGACATAGTCGGTAACGACATTCAGGAAGACCTGCCCCTCGGTGGCGAGCAGTTGCGCGCGCTGCGCATAAACCTGGTTTTTCGCTTCGCGCGTCGCCTCGGTGGTTTTGCCGCCGGTGAAAATCGGCTGCGTGAGCGTTGCCTGGCCGATGATTTCGTCGCGGTTCTGCGGCAGAACCTGGGCGGGCAGGAACGTGGAAACAATTGTGGTCTGCGTTCCCATCACCCTGCCGGCGCTGCCGCTCAAGGCGACGGTGGGCCGCCAGCCGGAAAGCGCGGCCGGGACGTTCTCATCGGCCTGGCGCAACGCCGCGCGCTGCGCCTGCAATGCCGCGTTGTTGTAATAGGCGACGGAAAGCGCCTGGGTGAGGGTATCGACCGGTTGTATCCCGGCGGCCGCCATGCCGGCCGGCGCCATGGCGGAAGTTGCCGTGGTTTGGGCGTGGGCCGGCAGCTTTCCGGCCCCAAGACCAAAGGCCGCGAGGGCAACCGCGCCGTGGAACCGGAAACGCCTGGCCATGCCTAGAACTCGAATACCGGCGCGGGACGGAAGGCAGGCAACAGGCGCGCGGTGCAATCGAATACGGGGCGGCACGCAAAGCCGTTCACGCTCGGCTCCGCCACCACGATGGCGCCAAGCCCGGCCGTTCGCGGGTTCGCGAGGATGGTGACCACTCGGCCGCTTTTTTTAAGCTGCCGGGTCAATATGGCTGGAATATCGGCCACCGCGCCTTCGATCATGATGGCATCGTATGGCCCAAGCGGGGGCCAGCCCTGGGTCAGCGGTCCGGCAACGCGCATCACGCCCGGCGCCCATCTGGCCAGGGCGCCGGTATCCAGTCGCGCTTCTTCCTCCAGCGCCACCACGCTTTTAACCCCCGCCGCCGCCAGCAAGGCGGCGCCGTAGCCGCTGCCGGCGGCGATCACCAGAACATGTTCCGGATGGTCCGACAAAACCAGCTGCGCCATCCGGCCGATGGTCATCG
>JAJYAF010000439.1 GCA_021779655.1 Pseudomonadota bacterium | reverse complement strand
TGCAGCCACCGCGCCAGGTGCTCGAACTCGAACACGCCAGCCTCGTAAAGCTCCATGATGAAGCCGTAGGTTGTGTCGGAATCCGCCAGAATGATCCCTCCGTTGATCGCGAGGAAGGTATAAGTGACGGCAAAGGCCGTGCGCTTATTGCCGTCGACGAACGGGTGATTCTGCGCGAGGCTTTCCCATAACGCGGCCGCTTGCTCGATCAGATCGGCATAATATCCCGTCTGCGGCCGGTATAGAGCCGCTTCCAGCAGACCGGGATCGCGCACGCCGTGGGCGCCGCCATAGCGCGCGATCTGGTCCTCATGGATGGCCAAGACCTCGATGAGGGCCAGGTAATCCGTCATTCAGCCAGCTTTTTATACAGCGTGCCGAATCTCTCATGACTTGCCTGATAGGCGGCCATGACATTCGTCCGGGGCCTGCCCCGCTTCCGCTTCTCGATCAGGTCGGCCAAGGCCTCGTCGACCAGCGCCTGCAACTGCCGCCCCTCGCTTTGTGCGAGACTGCGCAAGGCGGCCAAAATTTCAGCGTTCACCTGCGTTGCGAATTTCTCGCGCACCGGACCTGCCATTGGCCCCTCCAATCATCAGCCTCGAAAAAAAATCATGATTTGTCATGTTTCATCATGATCCGTCAAGAAATCCACCAGGCTCCGGGCTTGCCGGTTGCGGGCGTTTAATCCAAGGTAGCCGGGGAGGGCCGGCGATGGTGGCGTTGCGATTTGGATTTTCCCATGAAGATCTCAAAAACCGGCCGAGCGTGTTCGCGGATGGAATTTTCGATGGCCAAACGGTCATTGTAACCGGCGCCGGCGGGGGCCTGGGGCTGGCGATCGCCGCGCTTTTCGCCCGGCTCGGCGCCAATCTCGCCATCAACGGGCGCAACGAAGAGAAGCTCGCCGATGCCGCGGCGTTTTTGCGCGGGTTCGGCGGGAAAGTATATTCGCGGCCCTTCACCATCCGTGATCCCGAGCAGGTCGCGGCCTTCGTGGATGCGGTTCACGAGGAATTCGGCAGGCTCGACGTGGTGGTGAACAACGCCGGCGGCCAGTTTCCGCAACTGGCGCTCGACTACACGGTGAAGGGCTGGAACGCGGTGATCGACACGAACTTGAACGGCACCTGGTGGATGATGCAGGCGGCCGCCCGCAAATGGGTGGCGGCCGGCCTGCCGGGATCGATCGTCAACATCGCCGCCGTTGTCTGGCGCGGGCTTCCGGGTGTCGCCCATAGCTGCGCCGCCCGCGCCGGGGTCATCTACCTGTCGAAATCCGTCGCGGTGGAATGGGCGCCGCACCGCATCCGGGTCAACTGCGTCGCCCCGGGCTGCTGTGAAAGCACCGGCTTCGCCCGCTATCCGGCGGAGGGCGCGGCCACTTTCCAGGAATCCAACCCCATGCGTCACGCCGGCGATGAATGGGACGTGGCCGAGGCGGTGGCATACATGTCCGCCCCCTCGGGCAAGTTCCTAACGGGCGAGGTGTTGAATGTGGATGGCGGCCAGCAGCTATGGGGCGATCCCTGGCCGACGGGCCGCCCGGATTATTTCCGTATCGCCTGATCGCCCCTGGCGTTTTCTTGGGGCTCTAAGCTTGGCACCGCCCTGACCAACGCTCCACCCCTTTCCCGGCGGACACGGCGGTACCGGGCCATGGCGGTCGGCCTGCTGGTGGTCGCCGGCTGCGTGAACTATCTGGACCGGGCCGCGGTATCGGTGGGCAATCCCCGGATCCGCCAATCGCTGGGCTTCTCGTTCTCGGAAATGGGCTTGCTGCTTTCCGCCTTCGCCTGGAGCTATGGCCTCGCGCAAATCCCGGCCGGCCTCGCGGTCGATCGCCTCGGCGCCCGCTGGGTGCTGGGTGCCGGCATGGTGTTATGGTCGGTGGCGCAAACCGGTGCCGGCTTCGTGCGCTCCCTGCCGCAATTCCTGCTGGCGCGCGGTGCCCTGGGCCTTGGCGAATCGCCCATGTATGTCGGGGGCACGCGCATCTGCGTGGACTGGTACGCGCTGCGCCAGCGCGCGCTGCCGGTTGCCATCTTCAATTCCTCCTCGGCGCTCGCCCCGGCGCTCGCCCCGCCTCTGCTCACCGCGCTGATGCTGGCTTTCGGCTGGCAGACGATGTTCATTCTCGCGGGCCTCCTCGGCTTCGCCGTGGCGGTGGCCTGGATCGCGCTCTATCGCGGCCCAGGCGAGGCGAAAATCCCGCCGGAGGACGCATTGCGGCTGCGTGCCGAAGACAGCGCGGAGGCTGGCCATACCGGGCTTCGCCGGGTTCTCTGGCTGCTGAGGTTTCGCACCTGCTGGGGGATGTTCCTGGGATTTTTCGGCGTCGTCTATATCTATTGGCTCTACGCGACCTGGTTGCCGGGTTATCTGGAATCGGCCCGGCATTTGAGCATCGCCCGGGCGGGCGTCGTCTCGGCCATTCCGCTTGCCGCCGGGTTTTTCGGGGCGGTGGCGGGCGGATTCATCAGCCATTTCCTGGCGCGCCGGATGGACGCGGCGCTGGCCTGCCGCCTCCCCGTGATCGCCAGCCTGCTGGCCGCCGGCCTGGCGGTGGCGCTGGCCGATGGCGCCCGGAGCGACTGGCTGGCCGTGGCGCTGATCTCGCTCGGCCTGTTTGCCGCGAATATCGCGTCCAGCTGCGGCTGGGCGCTGGCCGCCGTGGTTGCTCCCCCCGACACCGTGGCGACTCTGGAGGCGATCCAGAATGTCGGCGGCTCACTGGGGGGCGCGCTGGCGCCCTGGGTCACCGGCGCCATTGTCCAGGCCACCGGCTCGTTTCGCATGGCGTTCTACCTGGCGGGGGCGGTCGCCGTGGCGAGCGCCGGATTTTATTTCGCGCTCGCGCGGCAAAAAATCCTCCCCGAGACCCTGGCGCCGCAAGGCATGGCGCAACAGCCCGCCGGGCCGGATTGAAGCAACTCAGCTAGCAACTAGGCTAGCAACTAGGCTAGCAACTAGGCTCTGGGCCAGGCGGATGCCGCTGAACTGCCAGCGCGCGGTCGCCGGGAAGAAATTGCGATAGGTGGCGCGGGCATGCGCCCGCGGC
>JAJYAF010000438.1 GCA_021779655.1 Pseudomonadota bacterium | reverse complement strand
CTGCGAAGCAAGGTCGGCATGGTGTTCCAGGGCCTGAACCTCTTTCCGCACAAGACCATCCTTGAAAACGTCGC
This sequence comes from Pseudomonadota bacterium, assembly GCA_021779655.1. Next base: position 2,990 of record JAJYAF010000438.1, on the reverse strand, counting down.
TTTGGCGCCGATCGTGGTCAAGCACGTCGCACGCGCGGCGGCGGAAGACCAGGCCATGGCGCTGCTGGCCCGTGTCGGGCTGCGCGATTTCGCCAGGCGCTATCCCGCCAGCCTGTCTGGCGGACAGGCGCAGCGCGCGGCGATCGCCCGCGCCCTGGCCATGTCGCCGAAGGTGATGTTTTATGATGAACCCACATCGGCGCTGGACCCGACCTTGATCGACGAGGTTCTGGATATCATGCGGGAGTTGAACGATGAAGGCATGACCCAGATCGTGGTCACGCATGAAATGCGTTTCGCCCGGGAGGCTTCCGATTCCATCGTCTATATGGAAGCCGGAGAGATCATTGAAATTTCCGACGAAGACGAAATTTTCGAGCATCCGAAGGACGCCCGGACCCGCAAGTTTCTCTCGCACTTCGTGGCGACATAGCAAGGATGACAACGATGCGCTTCCTCAGCCGTCGCGGCCGCCTGGCCAGGCAAAAAACGGCGTATTCATCCGTTCTTTTCTCGTTCGTCTTTCTCTGGCTTGCGGCGGCGGGGATGGCTTCCGGCGCGACGCCGCCGCCGGCCCTCACCTGGGGCGCCGATGCCAATTCCGGCGCGCCTTATGTGTTCCCCGATCCGCGCGATCCCTCGCGCATCATCGGGTTCGAGAAGGATATCATTGATGCCATCTGCCGGGACATGAAGCGCACGCCCGAATTCGTGCAGAACAACTGGGATAATCTGGTGCCCGGTTTGCAGCGCGGGCTTTACGACGTCGTGATAAACGGCCTTGAGATCACGCCTGAACATGAAGCCGAAGTGGATTTTTCGACGCCCTATTATACGACTTACGAGCAACTCGTCGTCATGAAGGCGAACAACCGGATCGCATCACTCGACGACCTTGCGGGCATGAGGGTCGGAACGCTGAAAGCCTCGCAAGCGCAGCGGATTCTCGAGCAATTCGGCAAGTCCAATGTGAAAACCTATGACCTTGCGCTCAACGCCTACACCGATCTGGAAGAGGGCCGCCTGGACGCTGTGCTGATGGATGCGCCCATCGCCATCTATTATGCCGCGCCGCATCCAGACTTGAAATTCACGGGTCCGCCGATTGGCGTGATTCGGTACGGAATCGCGGTGCGCAAGGGAAACACGCCGCTCGTCTCGGAACTGAACGCCGCCATCGGCGATCTCGTCCGCTCCGGGGAGCTGCACGCGATTTTGCAGCGCTGGGGCCTGTGGAACGCGATGACCGCGGCGCAGACCGGGGATTATTCCTCTTCCTCGGTGGCACCCACATCATACGACGAATTCATCGCCGGTCTCGGTAGCGCTTCCGCCTCCACCGGCAGGCTGGAACGCTATATCGGCTTCTTGCCGAAAATCGCCAGAGGCGCGCTGATGACCCTGGAGATCTCGGTTCTGGGGATGTCCATCGCCGTCACTTTCGGCCTGGTTCTGGCGCTTTGCCGGATGTATGCGCGGCAGCCACTGAAGGCCCTCGCCGCCTCGTATGTCGAATGCATCCGCGGCACGCCGCTGCTGATCCAGATATTGTTTCTTTTCTATGCGCTGCCCGATATCGGTATCCGGCTCGATCCCTTCCTGGCCGGAACGGTGGCGCTGGGGCTGAACTATGCCGCTTACGAGGCCGAAAACTATCGGGCGGGCCTGCAGGCCGTGCCAACGGGACAAATGGAGGCCGCGGTTTCGCTCAACATGACCAAACTTCAAGCGCTGCAATACATTATTGTTCCTCAAGCGGTTCGTATCGTCATACCTACCGTGGCAAACGACTTCATATCCCTGCTCAAGGACTCATCCCTGGTTTCCGTGATCACCCTGGTCGAACTGACGCAAGTTTATACACAGATTTCAACCACATATTACGATTATTTCGCGCCAGGAATTATCGTTGCCTGCACCTATCTGCTGATGGGGTTTCCGTTCGTGCTCCTGGCCCGCTGGACGGAGCGGCGCCTTGCCGTCGGCATCGGGCGTCGCGGATCGCGGCGAAGGGCAACCACGCCGAGCATCGAGCGCCCGATAATGTTCCGCCCCTTTCACCGATAGAGCGTTATAACCGCACCGATCGCCTGGCCGACGCTATTACCACCAGCCTTGTTCAGGCCAGGTGGCGGTCAGGCCAGGGTGGCGACGAGGATCGCCTTGATGGCGTGCATGCGGTTTTCCGCCTCGTCGAACACGATGGAGGCCGGAGATTCGAAAACCTCCTCCGTCACCTCCATGGCGGAGATCCCGAAACGCCGCTCAATGTCCCGTCCTACCTGCGTTTCGGTGTTATGGAAGGCGGGCAGGCAGTGCATGAATTTAACGGCGTCGTTGCCGCTGGCGCGCAGCAGCGCGGCATCCACCTGGTAGGGCCGCAGCAGGCCGATGCGCGATTCCCAGAGATGCTCATCCTCGCCCATGGACAGCCACACATCGGTATAGATGAAATCGACGCCGCGCACGGCTTTTTTCGGATCGGCCTCGAACACGATCTCGGCCCCGCTCTGCCTGGCGGCCGTATCCAGTTGTGTTCGGATGCCGGAATTCGGCCACAGGGCCTCGGGCGAGCCGATGCGCATCTTCATCCCGAGCCGGGCCGCCCCCATGGCGAGCGACAACGCGACATTGTCCTGGCCGTCACCCAGGAAGGCGAAGCTGACCGCTTGCAGCGGCTTATCGGAGAACTCCCGCATGGTCATGAAATCCGCCAGCACCTGCGTCGGGTGCGAGGAATCGGTCAGCCCATTATAGACCGGCACACCGGCATAACGCGCCAGCGTCTCCACATCGGATTGCGCGAAGCCGCGAAACTCGATCGCATCGTACATGCGGCCGAGAACCCGCGCGGTGTCCTTGATGCTTTCCTTGTGGCCGATATGGCTGCCGCCCGGGCCCATATAGGTGACATGCGCGCCCTGATCGTAGGCCGCGATCTCGAAACCGGAACGGGTGCGGGTGGAATCCTTCTCGAAGATCAGCGCGAG
>JAJYAF010000437.1 GCA_021779655.1 Pseudomonadota bacterium | reverse complement strand
CCCGCCGCCAATGCGCAGGGCTTCGTGAAATTGCCCAATGTGAGCGAAATGGTCGAACTTATGGACATGCAGCAGGCGGAGCGTTCCTACAGCGCCAACCTGGCTGTCATGCAGGCCTCCCACACCATGCTGACCCGAACGCTGGCGCTGCTGCAATAACCCATGACCATCGGCTCTCTCACGGTTACGCCTTCTGCCGCGGCGCAGGCCTATGCGAAAACAGCATCTGTCGATACCGGCTCCGGTGGCAATGAAAATTTCGGAACCGCACTCGCAAATTCGCTGAACGGCGCCCTACAGGCCGGAGAGCAGGCGGATGCCACCGCCGTCCAAGGCCTGAACGGACAAGGAGACCTGACACAGATCGTCACCTCCGTCACACAAGCCGAGATGGCATTGCAGACCACCGTCGCGTTGCGGGACCGGATGGTGCAGGCATACCAATCGATCATGAACATGCCGATTTGAATCATCCCTCCGAATGCCAACCAGGCGCCGTGCGCTTGAAGATTTGCTAAAAACGGGTAGCGGCAGACATCACGGGCAAGAGCCGATTTATGGCGCCGTTTTCGAATGGTGTTTGCGGATTTTGCCAAAAGGGCGTTGGCTATGGACACGGTTTCAATCGGACTTGTTTTTCATAACACCTGGATTCTGGCGGCAAACCTGGCGGGGCCGCCTCTATTGGCCGCGCTGGCCATGGGCCTACTGGTCTCCGTCTTCCAGGCCGTGACTCAGATCAACGAAGCCACATTGGTCTTTTTGCCCAAAGCGGCCGCACTCTTCGCGGTACTGCTGATCTTCGGCGGGTCCATGTATATGTCGCTGGACAATTTCGCGCATTACATTTTCAGCCAGATTATTCTGGTCGGCGGATCATGACCGTAAATGCCGGGCTGCTGCATGCGCTCATGCCGCTTGCCTTGGGCTTCATGATCGCCTTTGCGCGGATCGGCGGCGCGGTGATGCTCCTGCCCGGCATCGGAGAGGCCGAAATCCCGCAAATGCTGCGGGCAGGGTTCGCGGCGGTTCTAACCGCGCTGCTGCTGCCCGTGCTGCCACTACCCGGGCTTGCGGAGCCCAGCCCAGTGCTGCTGCTGGCGCTGCTCGCACATGAGCTAGGCGTTGGCATTTGGCTTGGAATAATGGCCCGGCTGTTCGTGCTGGCGCTGCCCATCGCCGGCCAGGTTATCTCCTTCCAGATCGGGCTTTCCAGCGTGATCACGCCTGATCAGGAACTCGGATCGCAGAGCACCGTGCTTAGCAGCGTGTTTGGAATCTTCGCAACCACCCTGATCCTGGCAAGCGGGCTGTATGCAGTGCCGCTGCAGGCATTGGTCGCAAGCTATCATGTTATTCCCGCCGGGCTGGGTCTATCGGCCGGTAGCGTGCTGGAGATCGCCGAACGCCTCACCGCGCAAAGCTTCGCCCTTGGTATCCGGCTTGCGATGCCGTTCCTGATCGCGGGCCTGCTCTGGCAAACGGGGCTTGCGGTCGTCTCGCGCCTCGTGCCCCAGATACAGATTTTCCTGGTCGCGATGCCGGCGCAAACCCTGGGCGGCCTTATGTTGCTAGCCCTCTTGGTTGGCGGATTGGCCGAAATCTGGCTTCATCAGGCCGCGCGTGGCTTCATGCAACTGCTCACCGGATGAGCGATGGCGGAAAATAGCGAAGCCCGGACCGAAGCTGCATCCCCAGCCCGATTGAGCCGGGCCCTGACCGAGGGGCACGCTCCGGTTTCGCGTGAAGTCGTTGCTTTTGCCGCCCTGATTGGCGCGCTGCTCACAATCCTTACCATGGCGCCGGCGCTAGCTTCGCGCGCGGCGTTTCAGCTCAGCCAAATGCTGGCCGAAGCCGGGAAACTGGACGGCACGGCAGCGCTGGTTCTGAGCTTACGGTGCATGGAACAAATTGCCGCCGCTGTGATCTTGCCGCTAGTCCTGGCCGCCGCCGCCGCCGGGGCCGGCGCGGCGCTGGCCCAGACACGGTTTTCTTTACGGCTTTCGGCGCTAAATCCTGATTTTTCCCGCATCAACCCAATGGCCGGCTTAAGCCGCTTGTTCAGCGCCAATCACGTCGTGGATGCGGTGAAATCCGTTCTAAAAATCACCGCGCTGAGCTTCGTTTTATGGGTTGTGTTGTCGAAGCGGCTGCAATCCCTGCCGGTCTTGCTTGAGGAAAATCCCGGCGCCGCGGCTGCCAGCCTTAAAAGCGGCATTGCCGCGATCTGTGGCACGCTTCTCGGCGTGCAGGCGCTCATCTCGGCAGCGGATCTCCTATGGACGCAGGCAAGCTTCGCCCGGTCCATTCGGATGAGCCGGGAAGAAATCAAGCAGGAAGCCAAGGACTCCGACGGAGACCCGCATATAAAGGCAAAACGCCGGGCGATTCGTAACGCCCGCGCAAAACAGAACTTGAAAAAATCAATGGCGAGCGCAACCGTGGTCATAACCAACCCGACCCATTATGCGGTGGCGCTTGCCTATATCCGCAACAGCCCCGCGGCGCCCAAGGTGGTGGCGAAGGGTATGGGTGAAATGGCCGCCCGGATTCGGGAACTCGCCGCGGAAAACCGCGTGCCGGTCGTGCCCAATCCGCCTTTGGCGCGGGCGCTGCACAGGCTGGAGCTGGAGACTGAAATTCCCGCTGAACATTATCGCGCCGTGGCTGACATCATCGCCTATATCTGGCGCCTGGAAGCAGAAGCAGCCCGGGCGCGGATGATATAACGCCCAATTTCGATTTCGATTGGCGCGGTATAGGCCAGCGTGCCCTATTGACGTTGATAGCCAGCGCGGCCATGGGTCGGCCTGCTTATGCGGGAGGTCTCGATCGTGGCTGAAGCGCCTGCACGCCAGTTTCCCTTGGTGCAGGCGTTACGTGCGCTGGCGGCATTGTCGGTCGCGCTGACCCACATCCTGCTCTGGAACCCGCCGTCCGGTTGGAGCGACGGGGCGCAGGTCGTCATGCTCGATGAGGAGGATCTGCCTCCCTGCATTATTCTGAAGTCCGACGGAACGACGATTTATGCATCACGGGATATAGCCGCGGTTCTTTATCGGATCCGAACC
>JAJYAF010000436.1 GCA_021779655.1 Pseudomonadota bacterium | reverse complement strand
CGGTTCCCCTTCACGGCCAATGGCCGCGCCCGGGCCATGGGCGATACCGACGGTTTCGTGAAAATCCTGGCGGATAAAACAACCGACCGGTTGCTCGGCGCGCATATTCTCGGTCCGGATGCCGGCACCCTGATCGCCGAACTCACCACCGCTATCGAATTCGGCGCCTCGGCCGAGGATGTGGCGCGTATCTGCCATGCCCATCCCACTTTGAGCGAAGCGGTGAAGGAGGCCGCTCTGGCGGCGGAGGGCCGGGCGTTGCATATTTGAGGCACCATGGTTTCCACGATCCGGCTCGGCGTCAATATCGATCATGTGGCGACGCTGCGTAACGCACGCGGCGGCGCGCACCCCGATCCCCTCATTCTGGCTCAGGCGGCCGTTGCGGCCGGCGCCGATGGGATTACCTTTCACTTGCGCGAAGATCGGCGCCATATCCGGGACGATGACGCGAGGCGGCTTTGCGCCGGCATCGCCGCGCCGATCAATCTGGAAATAGCCGCGACCGCGGAAATGACCGCCATTGCCTGCGCGCTTAAGCCCCATGCGGTCTGTATCGTGCCGGAGCGGCGGGCCGAGATCACGACCGAGGGCGGGCTGGATGCCGTGACGCATGCCGGTGAACTGCGCCCGCTCATCGCCCGGCTGCGCGATGGGGGCATCGTCGTGTCGCTGTTCGTGGATCCGCTGCCGGCGCAACTGCAAGCCGCGGCACAGCTCGGCGCCGCGGTGGTGGAGCTGCATACGGGCACCTATGCCAATGGCCGTCCGGGCGAGCTGGAACGGCTTGCCGCCGCCGCCGCGATGACCACCCGTCTCGGACTTGAATGCCATGCCGGGCATGGGCTGACCTACGCCAACGTGCAGCCTATCGCCGCCCTTCCGGAAGTGCGCGAGCTCAATATCGGCCATTATCTGATCGGCGAGGCGCTGCTGGTAGGTCTGCCCGAGAGCGTACGGCACATGAAACGGCTGATGCTGGACGCCCGCACGCAGGCGGAGCCTTGAGCATGCTCGCCGGGATAGCCGCCTCGGCCGCGGACGCGGACGCTCCGCTGCCGCTCCATGCCGTGCGGCCGGATGGCGTGGCGGCCTTGAGCGCGGGGCTGCCGCCGGCGGCGGCGCAATTTCTCCGCGCCCAGGATTTCACCGGTGCTGCCGGCAGCCTGCATCTCTTGCCTGGGGCGGAGGGTATCGCCGGCGCGGTACTCGGACTGGGCGAGGACCCCTCGCTTTTCGCCTTCGGGCAACTGCCCGGCGCGCTGCCGCCCTCCAGCCTGTGGCGGCTTGAGACCGGCGATTTTCCGCATGATCAGGCGGCGCTCGGCTTCCTGCTCGGTGCCTATGCCTATGACCGGCTGAAGCCGCGCAAGCGGCAGCCGGCGCTGCTGCGGCAGGCGGATGTGCCGGCTTATATCCGCCAGATCGCCGAAGCGGTTTGTTTCACCCGTGACCTGATCAATACCCCCGCCAATCTTCTCGGGCCGGCCGAGCTTGCCGATGCCGCCGCCACCGTGGCCAGGAATGCCGGCGCCGACTGCGAGCGCCTCGCGGGTGCTGCCTTGCGCGCGCGTTTTCCGGCGCTGCATGCGGTGGGCGCGGGGTCGGACCGCCCGGCCGAAGCTGTGGTGCTGTCCTGGTCTGGAAGCCGGGCGGACAAGGATGCGCCCCTCATTTCGCTTTGCGGCAAAGGCGTTTGTTTCGATACCGGAGGATACGATCTGAAACCGGGTTCAGCCATGCTGCGGATGAAGAAGGACATGGCCGGAGCCGCGATTCTGTTGGGCCTGGCCCGACTGGTAATGGCGCGAGATCTGCCGCTCAAGCTGCGGCTGCGCATCGGCTGCGTCGAGAACAGCATCTCCGGCCACAGCATGCGGCCTTCGGATATCCTTGAAACCCGCGCCGGGCTTAGCGTGGAGGTCGGCAACACTGATGCCGAAGGCAGGCTCGTGCTTTGCGACCTGCTGGCGGAAGCGGCAAGTGAAAACCCCGATATTCTCATCGATGCCGCAACGCTGACAGGTGCTGCGCGCATAGCGCTCGGCCCAGATCTACCCGCGCTGTTCTGCAACGATGAAGCACTGGCCGGCCGAATTCTTGCGGCCGGCCAACAAGTGCAGGACCCGCTCTGGCGTCTGCCGCTCTGGCATGGCTACGATTCCTGGCTGGAGAGCAAATGCGCGGATCTCAACAATGTTTCCACGAGACCTTTCGCCGGCGCGATTGTCGCGGCACTTTTTTTGCGGCGTTTCGTTCCCGCTTCGATCCCCTGGGCGCATATCGACGTCTATGCCTGGAACGACCAGACCACGCCGGGCCGCCCGGAGGGCGGAGAAGCGCAAAGTTTGCGGGGCCTGTTCGGTTTTCTTGAAAATCTGAGCACGTCCGTATTGGTAACAAAAACCGGCGCTTCGCTCTAAGCAAAACCTGCTCGATGCTATCCGACAACGTTCCATATCGGCTCTCCTGCACCTCATGACCTTAATTTCATGTTGTTCGTGTTGCGATTTGTTCTATCGAGCCGTATGATATGTTTTCGTATTTTCGCATGGCCAGCTTAGGCTTTTTGCAGCCCTAGGCCTCGCGCGTGCGCCAGTTTGCGCTCGCTTTGTTTCGAAGGAAGGGCTTCGTGAAGCAGTTATACGTCATGCAGCATATCAGATATTCCGAGAGCATGCCTGGTTATGCTTGACCCCGAACCGGCTTTCTGCTTGCAGAATAATTGCTTTCGATTATTGAGTAAAACAGCTTTGAGGCGCAAATAAAATAAATCCATCGCCTGTCGACCGGTACGGTAAGATTTGCATTCCTGGACAAGATTATACGCTGCCAGGATCATACGCTCGGAGCGAGTAGCAAGGAGACGTGCACGCAACAATCTTCCGATCAATCTGGAATGACGGCAACGGGTTTGAAAGGGCAGTTAAACATCATTGCCCGAGATCATTGTGAGAGATTACTTTCCGGAAAGGATCTAAAAAATGGCAGCACAACTTTCATCCGATCAGCTTGTCGGTATTCTTCGAGACACCGTGGTCTCACTGGTTCGCCGCCCTTCCCATGACTTCTCTGCCCGTCAGCT
>JAJYAF010000435.1 GCA_021779655.1 Pseudomonadota bacterium | reverse complement strand
GGACGGCGAAGTTCTTCGCGATCATATGCAGCGCGCCCGCGCCTTCGTCTTCGCGGCGGAGGAGGATTTCGGCATCGTGCCGGTGGAAGCGCAGGCCTGCGGCACGCCGGTGATCGCCTTTGGCAAAGGCGGTGCGCTGGAGACGGTCGTTGGCATTGACAATCCCGGAGGGAGACCGCCAACCGGCGTTTTTTTCGAAAGTCAGACCGTCGAGGCGCTCATCCGCGCGGTCGGGAAATTCGAGGAAACCGGGATCGATCCGCAGGCCTGCCGTGACTGGGCGGAGCGCTTCAGCGTGGAGAATTTCCGCGCGCGCTGGGACGCGGCGGTGGCGATGGCGGAGGCGCGTGTTCAATGCGCATGATGCCATTATCGGTCGTCAGGGAACCGGCACGACGTCCCCGCGCGGTATCTTCAGCGCGCAACGCGCCTTGCGCAGACGGGTCGCGCCGTAGAAAGCACCACGTGACCGCCCGGAGCGAGATTGGTCACTCCGGGGCCCACCGCCCCGGCCGCCCCATGGCCGGGGCGGCCAGCAACGCCTGGCTGCGCTTGCCCTCGATAGGTGACAGAAAAGGACGTTAGAACAGTAAGCGCGAGCTTGGTTTAACGAAAGCGGCTGAAATCAGGTTTGCGCTTTTCAAGAAATGCGTTCGCCCCCTCCTGCTGCTCGCCGGTACGGAAATAATCCGGAGCGACTTCCTTAATCATATCGCTCATGTCTCGGCGCATAATCGGCTCCATATGGTAGTAGAAGGAGCGTTTGAGAATCTTCAGGCAGGTGGGCGAGAGCGAAAGAAACTCATCGCATGTCTTGCGCACCTCCTCGTCGAGTTTCGCCATCGGCACCACGGCGTTCGCCAGCCCCCATTCCAGGGCCTGCTGAGCGGTATAACGGCGGCACAGCATCCATAATTCCCGCGCGCGTTTATGGCCAAGAACATTAGCGGCATGGGAGACGATGTATCCTCCGGCAGGAGAGCCCACACGCGGCCCATTTTGACCGAAAATCGCATGATCGGCGGCAATCGTCACGTCGCAAAAATAGGCGATATGGTGACCCCCGCCAATCGCGTAGCCATTGACGCGGGCGATCACCGGTTTTGAGCATTCCACGATTTTGCGATTGAAATTGAAATCGAGGCCCTCTAGTCCGCTCTTCTCGCCGGTTCCCTTCTCCCAATTGACATCACCGCCGACACAAAAGGCGCGTTCACCCGTACCGGTGAAGACAATGACACCGACTTTGGGGTCTGTAGCAGCCTGGCTAAGATACGCCTCCATCTGCGTTATATTATCGCCAGTGAAGGCATTTAGCGTCTTCGGCCGGTTGATCGTAATGGTGGCGACGTAATCTTTGACGTCGTACAGAATTTCATCGTCTGCCATATTTCACCCTTCTGGTTTTTACACTTCGTTGCAATTAAAGATCAAAAAACAAACCACATGACAGGGCCCAATATGAACGCTGCCAATTTCCACTCATGCCCGATCATTCGGCTTTTCGTTTGGCCCGGCGGTCTGCTCGCGCTTGCGCCCGATCCGGCGCATGGCCCAGGTTTGTGTCGAGCGCTCAGCCTGTAGCGCCAAATTCCATTTCGCCGCTTTTTCTCCCGCTGTGAGGCGCAGCGTGTGAATGATCGCGCGGGCCAGCTCCGGGTCGCGGGCCGCATAGCGCGCCATCGCCATCGCCTTGGGCTCGACCTCGCCATCGGGCACCGAAGCCCAGGCCAAACCGAGTTGCTGGGCGCGCAGACCGTTGATTTCTTCGCCGAAGACCGCCATCGCGCATACCGCGTCGAGCGTCGCCGTTTCCGCCATGAGCATCATGTGTCCGCCCCCCGGATGCGTGCCCAGGCGAAAGAATCCCGAGAGCAGTCGCGCATCGTCCGCCACGATCCGCACATCCGCCGCCAGAAGAAGATTCATGCCAGCGCCCACTGCTGCCCCGCGCACGGCGGCGATCACCGGTGCCCGTAACCGGCCGGCGCGGCAAAAGGACTCATAGACCAGGGTCGTGCCATCATAAACCGCAGGATCCAGGGGGTCTGTAAACATCTTTTCCGTCGTTCCCAGCTCCGCCCCGGCGCAAAAAGAACCGCCCGCGCCACGAATGATTACCGCGCCAATGGATGGGTCAGCATCGGCGGCATCGAATGCCTGCAGCATCTCCTGCGCCATGGCGAGTGTCAGTGCGTTGCGGCGTTGCGGCGCGTTGAGCGTGATGATCGCCACCCCGCCGTCGGTTTCATAAATGACCTCTTTTCCCGATTCACTTTGCATTGAGGAATGCCTTGCTGATGATTGTCTGCCGGATGTTCGCCGTCATGGTGAAGCCCCCCATAATTGTGCCAGCATTTCCGATGCTTCGCCAAATTCGGGCGCCTCGACATGCCGGGGCGCTCCATGAATTCGCACAGGGAAAGCTGGCATCGGCTCGTGGCCGTCTTCCGCGGGAATCCACGCCTGCCGTTGTGAAAATTGCGGGTCCGCAACCATATCCGCCCAGCTTTCGGCAATGCGAGAGATAGGCAGGTCGTTGGTCTTGGCAAAATCAAGCCATTCAACGGAAGGACGGGAGGCGAAAACGGCCCGCAGGGCGGTATGGCAGGCGCGCGGGTTTTCCTCGGCCGCGTGGAGGCGCTCGCGGTCAGTCGCGGGCAGCTTATCGAGAAATTTTTGCCAGAAATGCGTTTCCACCAAAGCCACCGCCAAGCGTACGCCATCTGCGGCCGTAAAAATATCGTTCATGGACCGCACATGCCGCCACCGGCCGCATTTTTCCGGCGGCGCATCCGCCCAACGCAAACCGGACCATGCCAGCGCAGCCTCGGCGAGGGAAATATCCAGCCATTGACCAGCGCCGGTACGATCCCGCTCACGCAAGGCGGCTAATATGGAAATCGCGGCATACATTGCGCCGGCAATATCGCTTGCCGGTAGCTGCATCCGGGACGGCTCATCTTCCTGCGTCACGCTCGCCGGGATGGCCATCAACCCCGCGCGTCCGCAGTAATTTACGTCGTGTCCCGGCTCGTTCGCGGCGGGACCGGTCTGTCCGTAGCCGGTTAGCGAGACATAGACGATACCCGGATGG
>JAJYAF010000434.1 GCA_021779655.1 Pseudomonadota bacterium | reverse complement strand
TGACAAGCGGATGGTCGGGGACGGCGCGCTCACCCACGATATTTTCGGCGCAGGCGATCTGGTCGGGAAACACGACGGCAACCAGATCCTCTGCCTGCATGCGCTGCAGGGCGGGTGCGGTCCTGACGCCGCCGCGGCTGCGCTTGATTGCGAGCGCGATGGTGGCGTTCCAGCGCCAGCGCGTGGTGAACAGCGGTGCAGCCAGCAGCGCCTGGACCAGTACTTCGCGGACACTGGTGCTTTTCAAATAGTGCGCGACGTCTTCCAGCTCGAAACTGTGGGTCTCGCCGAGCGACAGCACGATCGCATCTTCGGTGGCCGCCGCCTGCAGCTCGAAGTTGAATTTCCGGCAGAAGCGCTTGCGCAGAGCGAGGCCCCAGGCCCGGTTGATCCGGCTGCCGAACGAAGCATGCAAGACGAGCTGCATGCCTCCGGCCTCGTCGAAAAACCGCTCGAGTACGATTGTCTGCTGGGTCGGCAAGGTTCCGAGCATGGCTTTGGCCGCCGCGAGGTACTCGGTAATCTGGGCAGCGGCGCCTGCGCTCAGGCCGAGATTGCCGGACAGTTCCGAGGCCGTCCGCGCCATCGACTCCGGACCCACCTCCGCGAGTGAGCGCGCGATGTCGGCGCGCAGGCGTGAAACCGCGGCGGACAGCTCATCGCTGCGTGCCGGCGCCTCGCCGATCCAGAAGGGAATGTTCGGGGGCTGTCCCTGGGCGTCTTCGACGCGCACCCGGCCCGATTCGATCCTGCGGATGCGATACGAGGTGTTGCCCAGCTGGAAGACATCGCCAGCCATGCTTTCGACCGCAAAATCCTCGTTCAGCGTACCGATAAAGACCTCCGCCGGTTCGAGGACAACCTGATAGTCTGCGCTGTCGGGAATCGCACCGCCGCAGGTGAGCGCCGTGAGGCGGGCGCCCTTGCGCGCGCGCAGGCGCCGGTTCACGCCATCCCGGTGCAGGTAGGCGGAACGCCGGCCGCGGCGCGTGCTGAAACCTTCTGCGAGCATGCGCACGACATCATCAAACTCGGCGCGCGTCAGGTCATGGTAGGGATAGGCGCGGCACAGGCGTTCGTAGAGCTCATCTTCGCCCCAGTCGCGCGCCGACACCTCGGCCACGATCTGCTGTGCCAGAACATCGAGCGGTTTGGACGGAATGGTCAGCCGGTCGAGCTCGCCGCGCCGTACCGAATCCAGCAAGGCGGCGCATTCCACGAGTTCGTCGCGGCTCAAGGGGAACAGCCGGCCGCGCGGGATGCCCCCGATCGTATGTCCCGACCGTCCCACACGCTGAAGAAACGTGGAGATCGACCGCGGCGATCCGATCTGGCACACCAGATCGACGTCGCCCACGTCGATGCCGAGTTCAAGCGAGGCGGTGGCCACCAGCACCTTGAGATGGCCGGACTTGAGCCGCCATTCGGCATCCAGACGTTGGTCTTTGGCCAGGCTTCCATGGTGGGAGGTGACCTGGTCCTTGCCCAGGCGTTCGCTCAGGTGGCGCGAGACGCGTTCTGCGAGGCGGCGGGTGTTGACGAAAACGAGCGTGGTTCTGTGGGCGGAGACCAGCTCGGTCAGTCGATCATAGATTTCCTCCCAGGCTTCGGTCGACATTACTGCGTCGAGGGGCGTATCCGGCAGTTCCAGGCCGAGGTCCCGCTCGCGCACATGGCCAATGTCCACGATGGTGCAGTCGGTCGCCTCCGTCCCGGTGAGGAATCGGGCCAGTTCCGAAATCGGCTTCTGGGTCGCGGACAGGCCGATACGCACGAACGGCCGCTCGACCAGGGCGCTCAGCCGCTCCAGAGACAGGCTCAGGTGGGCGCCGCGCTTGGTGCCGGCGACAGCATGAATTTCATCCAGGATCACGGTACGGACGCCGGCCAGCATTCGCCGCCCCGATTCTGCCGTCAGCAGCAGATACAGGGACTCGGGCGTTGTCACCAGTATGTGGGGAGGCCGCCGGATCATGGCAGAACGCTCTGCAGGCGTGGTATCGCCGCTGCGCACCTGGGCGCGGATCGCCACGCTATCCAGGCCTGCCGACTGGATCTGCGCTGCGATGCCGGCAAGCGGGTCGCGCAGATTGCGCTCGATATCGTTGGAAAGAGCCTTCAGCGGCGAAACATAAAGAACTTGGGTCCTGTCTTCAAGTTCACGCTCTGCAGCCTGCCGGACGAGCACATCGATGGCGGCGAGAAAAGCGGCCAGTGTCTTTCCCGAGCCGGTGGGCGCGGCAATCAGGGTATGACGGCCGCTCTGTATTGCGGGCCATGCCGCACGTTGCGGAGGGGTGGGTGTACCGAATTTCCGGACAAACCAGGCATGAACGGCCGGGTGGAAACGAACCGTGCGCATCGTGCAAGGTTATCATGTCGTGCCATAGCCGGTCATCCGTGGCAGGGGAAGGCGCCTGGGCGCTCGTTGCCGGCGTCGCTGAAAATCGGCGTGCGCTGGATGTGACCCGCGGCCGGCACCGCGGTGTCATGGCGTGCCGCGAGTGGGTGGCCTCGGCCGGCATAATTCGGTAGCATCGGATTCCTATGAAACGGTATGCAAGGATGCTCAATACCGGAACGAGGTGACCATGCCCCTACCCGATTATCGAGGCGGCAGCATCGTGAACCTCATGGCCTCCCTGGTTGCCGGGCTGGGCGGCGGTGACATCGGTTATGTTCCGCTGGCGGCTCTGGAGGCGGAGGCGGTCACCCGCCGCCGGCATGCGGTATTGCTGGTCGTGGATGGGCTTGGCCACGAATATCTCACCCGTTCCGAACCGGGGGTGGCCCTGCGGCGCGGGCTGAGGGGGCGCATCACCTCGGTGTTTCCATCCACGACCGCGACCGCGATTACTACGTTCCTGACTGCGGCCGCCCCGCAGCAGCACGGCCTTACCGGCTGGTTTACGTATTTCCGCGAACTCGGCAGCGTTATTGCCGTGCTTCCCTTCCAGGATCGCCATGGAGGCGCGGGCCTCGATGAATCCGGCATCGATGCGGCGCGGTTCTTCGGGCACCGATCAGTGTTCGATCGCATCGGTCGCCGCTGCTACACGGTGACACCGCAGCGTCTGATCGATTCGGCGTTCAATGTT
>JAJYAF010000433.1 GCA_021779655.1 Pseudomonadota bacterium | reverse complement strand
CGGCGTGGGCAACGGCGTTTCGCTGATCATTTTCGCGGGTATCGTGGCCAATCTGCCCGTCGCCATCGCCAACATCCTGGAACTCGGCGCGACCGGGGCGCTTTCGACCTTTTTCATCATCACGTTCTTCGTCGGGTTCTTCGCGGTCATCGCCTTTGTCGTGTTCATGGAGCGCGCGCAGCGCCGGGTGCTGGTCCAGTATCCCAAGCGCCAGGTCGGGCAGCGCATGTTCGGCGGGGAATCCACCCATATGCCGCTCAAGGTGAACACCTCGGGCGTGCTGGCGCCCATCTTCGCCTCCTCCCTGCTGCTCATCCCGGCGACGATCGTGGGCTTTTCCAAGGGCGGCGGCCCTGGATGGCTGCTCTTCCTTGGCCGCGAGCTGTCTCATGGCCAGCCCGGCTACATGATCCTTTATGCCGCCCTCATCGTGTTTTTCGCCTATTTCGCCACCGCGACGGTGTTCAACCCGGAAGAAACGGCGGACAGCCTGAAAAAGAACGGCGGCTTCATTCCGGGCATCCGCCCCGGCGCCAACACCGCCGCCTATTTCGACGCGGTGCTCACGCGGCTGACCACGATCGGCGCCGCCTATCTGGTGATCGTGTGCCTTCTGCCGGAATTCGTTCTCAGCAAATACAGTCTGCCCTTCTATTTTGGCGGAACCTCGCTGCTGATCATCGTGTCGGTGACGATGGACACGGTGGCGCAGGTCCAGTCGCATCTGCTGGCGCACCAGTATGAGGGACTGATACGCAAATCACGCGGCAGAAGCCGGAAATAGGAGTCGTCTCATGGAGCTGATTTTGTTGGGCCCCCCGGGGGCGGGCAAGGGGACGCAGTCTAAAATGCTGGAGACGCGCTACCGGGTCGCGCAGATCTCCACCGGCGACATGCTGCGGGCGGAAGTGAAGGCCGGCTCGCCGATCGGGCTGGAAGCCAAGGCGGTCATGGATAAAGGCGGGCTGGTTTCCGACGCGCTGATCATCCGCATGATCGGCGAGCGGATCGCCCAGCCGGATTGCGCCAACGGCTTCATCCTGGACGGGTTTCCCCGCACCGTTCCCCAGGCCGAGGCTTTGGACACATTGCTGCGCGAGACGAAGGTCGATCTCGATGCGGTGATCGAGCTGAAGGTGGATGAAAAGGTGCTGGTGGAAAGGATCAGCGGCCGCTTCACCTGCGCCCGGTGCGGCGCCGGCTACCACGACAAATACAAGCAGCCGAAGGTGCCGGGCGTTTGCGATGTCTGCGGCAGCCGGGAGTTCACCCGCCGGGCCGATGACCGGGCGGAGACCGTCCATGCCCGGCTGGAAGCCTATAAGGCGCAGACCGCGCCCATTCTCCCCTATTACCAGCAGCGCGGGATTCTTTATTCGGTGGATGGCATGGCGGAAATGGATGCGGTGGCGGCCGATATAGAGGCGGTGCTGCGCAAGGCCGGCGTGCCCGTGCCGGCCTGAGCTGCGTCCGGGGCGCGAAAGCAGGGCCGGGAAGGCTTCGGACAGGCCCGGTTTTCGGCTCACGAAAAATTGATCGACCACGATTGACTCTCTTTTCCCCGCCGCTATAAAGCCCAGCTACGCGGCGCTCCGGTTCGGAGCGCCGCGACTTGTTACGACCATGGTCCCCTGACCATGCGCTCGACCATGCCCATTGTTTTCCGCGCCGGCGGCTCGGCTGCGCGGAAAGGATTAGGAGATTAACGTGGCGCGTATTGCCGGCGTAAACATTCCCGCAAACAAGCGGGTGCTCATCAGCCTTCGCTATATTTACGGCATCGGGCCGAAGAAGGCGCAGGATATCTGCACCGTTTTGAACATCCCGGAGGATCGCCGGGTCAACCAGCTCTCCGACGACGAGATTCTGCGCATCCGCGAGCTGATCGACCGCGATTACCGCGTGGAGGGCGATCTGCGGCGCGAGGTGGCGATGAATATCAAGCGGCTCGTGGATCTGGGCTGCTATCGCGGCTTGCGCCACCGCAAGGGCCTTCCGGTTCGCGGCCAGCGCACCCACACCAATGCGCGCACCCGCAAGGGCAAGGCCGTGGCAATCGCCGGCAAGAAAAAGGTCACGAAGTAGGCCTTCAGCCCGTTCGTTTCACACCCAGTTTCAAAAGAGTCGAGGAAGATATATGGCGAAACCGGCCGCACGCCCCCGCAAGAAAGAGCGCAAGAACATCAGTTCCGGTGTCGCGCATGTTCTGGCCAGCTTCAATAACACCATGGTCAACATCACGGATGCGCAGGGCAATACCATCGCCTGGTCGTCCGCCGGTAGCCAGGGATTCAAGGGCAGCCGCAAATCCACGCCCTATGCCGCGCAGGTGGCGGCCGAGGATGCCGGCCGCAAGGCGCGCGAGCATGGGATGGAAATGCTGGAAATCGAGGTGAGCGGCCCCGGTTCCGGGCGGGAGAGCGCGCTGCGTGCCCTCCAGACCGTGGGCTTCCAGATTTCGGCCATCCGTGACCTGACGCCGATTCCCCATAACGGTTGCCGGCCGCGCAAGCGCCGGCGGGTTTAGCCCCATGGTTTCGGCAGGCGCGTTGCGTGCCGATGTATGAAATCTGATGGCCTGAAATCTGATGGCCTGAAATTCTGATCGGGACATGCGGCCGGTATTCGGCCGGAGGGTAAAATGCTCAAAGAATCAAACTTGTCGCTGCAGCGGAACTGGCAGAGCCTGATCAAGCCCGAACAGCTCGACGTTGAGTTCGGCCCCGATGCGGCGCGTGTCGCGACCATCATCGCGGAGCCGCTGGAGCGCGGCTTCGGCATGACGCTCGGCAACGCGCTCCGCCGGATATTGCTGTCCTCGCTCCAGGGCGCGGCCGTGACCTCCGTGCGGATCGACGGCGTGCTGCACGAGTTTTCCACCCTCGCGGGCGTGCGCGAGGATGTGACCGATATCGTGCTGAACATCAAGCAGCTCGCCGTGCGCATGCACGGGGAGGGGCCGAAACGCATGGTCCTGACCGCCACCGGCCCGGGCGAGGTCAAGGCCGGGCAGATCCAGACCGGGCATGACATCGAAATCATGAACCGCGATCTCGTTCTGTGCACGCTCGACGACGGCGCCAAGCTCGGCATCGAGTTCACCGTCGAA
>JAJYAF010000026.1:10690-13104 GCA_021779655.1 Pseudomonadota bacterium | reverse complement strand
TTGAGGCGCCGATAATGCCGGCCTGTTCAAGGAAACCGCCTTTCCCGTCGAGGCTGTCGTGGTATACGTAAACGGGACCTTAACCGGATGCAGAGGATGAAATGAGCGAGGCTGGCGGAACGGAAAGCCGCGTCTTTTTGAGCGTTGTGATGTGCACGCACAACCGCGCCGCCTCGCTCGAACGCGCCCTGACCTCGATCAGCAACATGAACATTCCCGAGGGGCTTCGATGGGAAATGGTGCTGGTTGATAACGCCAGCACCGACCATACCGCGGATGTTGTCAAGAAATTCACAAATGCGATACCCATCCGGCGGGTGCTGGAGAGCAAACCCGGGCTTTCGAATGCCCGCAATGCAGGCGTTGCCGCGGCAACGGGAGATTATATTCTCTGGACCGATGACGATGTCGAGGTGGATGCCGGTTGGATTGCAGGCTATGCCACGGCGATTGCGCGCTTTCCGGATGGTGCGGTTTTCGGCGGCCGGATCATTCCCAGGCTGGAGGCGCCCTCACCAAAATGGTTCACCGATAACCTCGACCTGCTAGCCGGGGTGCTGGCAAATCGCGACCTAAGCGAAGACTATTTCCGGCTCTCTGAGGAAGACATGCCTTGGGGCGCGAATTATGCCATCAGAGCGGCGGAACAACGCCTGCATCTTTATGATCCTGAACTTGGGGTGGCGCCTGGAAGCCGCCGGGTTGGTGAGGAGGTTGCCGTTATGAAGGCCATCCTGGCAGAAGGTGGCATTGGCTACTGGGTGCCCCATGCCAAGGTTTTTCACATTATTTCGAAATCGCGCCAGACGGAACAATATGTGCGGAGTTATTATATTGGCCAGGGTGAGACTGCAACCTTTGTAGCCATGGAGAAAACGAGGCGCGTTAAACGGCATCGCGCGATTTTTCATCACGCGCTCGGCTTGACGGCGAATTTCTTATTGTTTCATTTTCGCCGCAGAACCTCATCAGCGCGACGATGGATACCGAAGCTGATGGGGATCGGCTATCATTATGGCGCGCTCAATTATGCGCTTAAGCATCGTCCTGTTCCGAGAGTGCGTTCAATTGCCGAGGTGTGAAATGGCTGCGGCTGATACTAGCCTGCGAGGGACATGGTGACCAATCCGTCGTTGGTCTCGATCTGTATTCCCACGTATAACCGGCCTCATTTGCTCAGGCTGGCTCTTGAATCTTGCTTTGCCCAGACGCTCGAAAACTTCGAGGTCGTTGTCGGAGACGATTCGAACAGTAATGCCAGTGAGTTGGTTGTAGCCGAATTTCAGGCTCTGTATCCTGGAAAGCTTCGCTATTTCAGGAATGTTCCATCGCTCGGGCAGGCCGCGAACGTAAACGCTCTATTCGCGAATGCGGCGGGCGATCGCCTTGTGTTGTTGCACGATGATGATCTTTTAATGCCCGCCGCGCTTAAGGAACTTTCGGAATGCTGGGCTACTGCCCCTGATTTGTCGGGAGCGTTTGGCAAACAGTATATGATTGACATGGCGGGAAAGATTCTTTCGGAGCAATCGGAGGCGCTGAATAAATTTTATGGCCGAACCGCAGCTGCTGCTGGGGAAGTGATCCCTGGTCTTGCCGCTATTGGAGGAATGTTTCCAAACGATGGCTATATGATTCTGACGGAAAGGGCGCGGGCGATTGGCTATCTTGTCCCTGATGAAATGAAGGACGCCTGTGATTCCCTGTTCGCGTTGAAATATTGCGCGGATAACGCGCGTATCTGGTTTCTAAATAATTACGTATCGGCATATCGAATTTCGGACGATGGTATTTCACGCTCTTCAATAACGGCGCCATCTGTTTATGAAGCTTTAATCCGGGAACGGGCGCGGTGGCAGTCGTTGCGACCGGAAGTTCGGCTGGCGCTACGGGAGGCGCTTGACAGAGTAACGCCTGACGCTGCTTCCGGCTACGCAAGACTGGGAAAAGGAAAGGCAGCGTTGCGAATCATCCTGTCCTCGGATTATCCCATTCGGAAGCGTTTCAGCTTGAAGTTCGTGCTCCATTGCGCGCTGACCCTTGTGTCCCTCATAAAGGGTGCAAAGGGTGTGCAAGCGGTTTCATGGTTATCGGATAGGACGCCGCGGTCGGCAAAATCGCGTAAGGCGGCAAGATGAGCGCAGCCGCTGCCACGATTTCGCCAGGGTTGAAGTATTCAAGTAACGGCATTTCTGTCCTCGTGCCAAGCTATCGCCGCCCTCAAGACGTGGAGCGCTGTTTGACTGCGCTTGTTTTTCAGGAAAGAACTGCCGACCAAATTATTGTGGTCATCCATGCCGACGATAGAGAAACGCGCCATGTCGTTTCGCGTTGGAAAGAGCATCTGCCGATTGACATTATCGAAGTAACCGTTACCGGTCAGGTTCAGGCGTTTAATGCCGGGCTCGCGTATG